>JAGBYG010000108.1 GCA_017628875.1 Clostridia bacterium | reverse complement strand
TATGTTAAAACAGTTGCAGAAAAAGGCAAAGCGAGGGTTAAAATTACTTCTCCTTATCTTAAAGATAAAACAGTAGAATTCGATATTATTTAGTATAAAAAATGCTCCCAGCTGGGAGCATTTTTTATTCCAATTCAAGTGATTTTTTGAGAAATTCGATAACGCGGGCGCGATACTGACCTATCATAATGTCCTCACGGACGGGGTCTTATTTATTGTTGCCTCCGTCAACGAAATAGTCGAGTGTATTTCGATTTATGGATATAGAGTTTAAAGGCCAACCTGCCTGACGTTTGGGAGATGGAGTATCAACCATATAGAACGCACTTGCGCGGTTTGTTTCGCCCGTTTCCATAAAAGTATATATCTTGCCCTGATTGTACACGGCAATTCCATCCATATAGTAGGCAAGCACCTTGCCACCAAGATCGCGAACGAGTGAAGAGTAATATTCTATTGACTCTTCATCAGTCATTCTTTCTCTGCCTTGCGGAGTTCGGATGTTTAGTCCAGGTTGGCGCGGGTCATCAAGCGGCAGACAATCAAAATACAGACCCGAATCGTTGCAAATAACTCTATCTAAAAACTGACCGTAATATCGCGCCTTTATCTCGGCATTCTCTATGGGAGTTTTTCCTGTTTCATCGGGCTCGCTATCAATATGAAGGTCGCGCAAAGTATAAAATTCTACGTCGCAGCCCGATAAGAAGCCCTCAAAACGAGGAATTTTCGATGGGTTTGTTGTGCCTATCAGTATTTTCATTTTATCTTTCATCCTTAACAAAATGTTTTATCCTACAATTTAACTCAAATAGCGCAGTACGGTTAGAATCCCACTTAAGTTTTTGATATGCTTCTTCATAAGTTAGCCAAGCACACTCTGTATGTTCGTGGGATAACTGTATATCTTCTTGACACTCATAACCGAAAGCATATTCGGGAATAACATAGGTATCTTTGTTCCAATGTTGACGGAATTTTTCAGATATGATTGTCACCGGGAGATATGCCAAACTTTTTAGTTCAGGCCACTTGGATGCCTGAACTCCGCCTTCTTCTAATGTTTCTCTTTTTGCCGCTTCTATAGGTGTTTCATTATCTTCACCACCACCAGCTATAAACTGCCATTGATCGTGATCCGCACGATGGAATACACAATATCTCGGAGTGCCATCAATAATCCGATATGGTATTGCAAGTATTTGAAATGCTGCTCTCATTATTTAATTTTTTTACCGTCTGAAAATGCGTGTCCTGCTACTTCACCCAAAGTCCAATAAACGTGGGTGGAGCTATCGTAGCAGATGGGGTTGAGCTTCTTTGCATCAATTTGACCTTTTTCGTTCAATATTTCTTCTTTTGCAGATACGTTTACTATCTCGCCTATACAGATGCCGTCCTCGTTGAATTTGATAAGGTTACATTCAACTGTCATTGGAAGTTCTGTGATAATGGGTGCGTTGACGAAATTGCTCTTTATGTGGTGGAAGCCCGCACGTTCGAATTTGTTGGGGACGTCGTTTGCAGAAACTATGCCAACGTAGTCACACTCCGCAACTGTTTCGGCTGTTGCAAAGCTCAAAGTAAAAGCTCCCGTTTTCTTTATATTCTCAGTAGTTTTATGCTCGTGTGCAAGGCACACCATAACCTGATTTGTATCATATATTCCCCCCCAAGCAGCATTCATTGCGTTGGGATTTCCGTTTTCGTCATAAGTGCCAACAATAAGCACGGGCATAGGATATAGCCAAGTTTTTTTACCAAAATTCTTTCTCATTTTTCAGTCCTCCAAAATTTATTGAGATAATTATATCACTTTGAAAATAAAATTGCAATATTAATTGCAAAAATAGATTATTTGTGATATAATCAAATTAAAGAAGGTGATTTTATGACAAGACAAGAATTTGCATCACATATTGAAGATTTTTACAACATAAAATACGATTGTCCGTTTGAGGACGAGCTTGATGCCTGGGTGTTTCGTCATCCTGACAATAAAAAGTGGTTTGCGCTTGTTATGACTATTAAAAAGCGCAAATTGGGAATTGACAGTGATGAATATATAGATGTTGTCAATCTCAAGTGCGCTCCCGAAATTATGGATGATCTCTATTTTGAAAGCGGTGTTTTCCCAGCCTACCATATGAGCAAAAAGCATTGGCTAACGCTCACACTTGACGGTACTTGCGATGATGAAACTGTTAAATGGATTACGAAAATCAGCTATGATTTAACCAAAAGAAAAATCAGAAAAGCTACGAAAAAAAGTCCTTGAGATCAAGGACTTTTTTCATTATTTAACCATTCCATAGCCACCGGCGTATTTACTTACCTCACTTACCGCCACAAAAACCTTATTGTCGCAGCAGGCCCTAATTTCTTTGAGAACCTTTGGCGCTTCCTTACGGGGTAAAACGATAAATATCATATTCATTTTATCGACAGAACCTCGACCGCCGAATACTGTATATCCGCGATTATGCTCCTTGAGATAAGTTGTAATATTTTCGGTGCTTTCGTCATTGGCTATAAGCTCGAGATTGGACGTACCGATAGCAATTTTACTTTCAAGCGTTGATCCGAGAAAAAGTCCCGTCGCATAGCCAAAGCAATAGAAAATGAGCAGCACGTAATTATCACCGAGCGTTCCAATAATGGTGGAAACTACAAGACCCCAGATCATACATTCGGCAAAGCCAAGCATAGCAGCTTTTGCTCTTTGTCCCTTTACCATCCTACAGGTTTTAAGAGATTGTATTGTGATTTCAACAATTTTTGCAGTACACACCAAAAAGCATACCGCAATGGGTGGCAATGAAGCCAAAAGCTCTGACATCTTTTGTTTCTCCTTTTAGTATCTTAATGATTGGGATTAAAGGGCATAATCAATGCAGCGATTATGTATGCAAGCACACCGCATCCGCCTACCAATGTCAAAAGAACTACAATAAGACGAACAATAGTGGGATCCATATTGAGATATTCAGCAAGACCTCCGCAAACACCACAAATTTTCTTGTTAACTTTAGACTTATAAAGTTTCTTTTCCATTTTATTTCTCCTTTCGAAATGGTTTATGTTTTTATTATATCACAATTTTATTAATTCTTCAACAATTATTTTTCTTTTTTGAGTAAAAAAATATATAATATAATAATTTTAAAAAAATCATAATTATTTTCAAAAAAAGTCTTTTCAAATACACAATTATGTGATATAATTAATTTGTAAAAATATGTCTTTACGGAGGTTAATATGAACAAATTCCTTAAATTGTTAACATTGTTCCTTGTTCTTATTATGCTTGTTCAATCTACCGTGATCAGCGTATTCGCTGTTGCGCCTTTGGACGTTGACACAAGCACACATCAAGCGGCAGGACAACCCTCAAAGTATTCCAGCGAATATAACTCAGGTCAGCGTGACGTTGTAGCTACTACTTTGGCAGGTACTAGTGCATCTAGCTATTATACCGGTAGCTACACTTATGATGCTCTTTCCTCTCTTAGTTCTTCTATGCTGCAGAGTTCACTCAAAACACTTATGACAAGCACTCATAAGTATACTTCTTCTTATAATGATTGCCATAATAAAGCAGACAGAACCGACTGTGAAAACGGAAATGGCAAGGTATCACTTATTTACACAAGCTACTCCGCTACTATGAGTCAGTGGAACGGTTGGAACCGTGAGCACGTTTGGCCTCAGTCTCTCGGCGGTGGAAATACCTCAGGCGGTGGCGCAGACTTGCATCATATTCGTCCTTCCGATGCTGTAGTTAACAGCACTCGCGGTAATAACAAATACGGTAACGTTACAAACGGTAAAGAAGTTTACGGAAAAAATCCCGCTACTGGCTATCTTGGCGGTTATTCCGGAGGTTCTTACTTTGAACCCCTTGATAACGTTAAGGGTGACGTTGCAAGAATTTGTCTTTACGTTTGGATCAGATGGGGTAATTCTTGGGGCGCTGCCTCTGTTACAGAAGTATTCCAAAGTGTTGACGTTCTTCTTGAATGGATGCTCCTTGACCCCGTTGATACTTGGGAGCTTGGAAGAAACGAAGTTGTTGAAGATATTCAGGGTAACAGAAACGTATTTATCGACTACCCCGAATATGCTTGGCTCGTCTTTGGACGTGAAGTTCCCGATGAATTGGTTTCTCCTTCCGGTGAAGCAAGCGAGGGTGCTTGTGATCATACTTGGAGTAACGCGGATTGCGCGTCCCCTGCTAAATGCACAAAGTGCGGCAAAACAAACGGTTCTGCACTCGGTCACTCTTGGGGCACAGGTTCCATTACAACGAACCCCACATGTACTACTACAGGTGTTAAAACATATACCTGCTCCCGTTGCTCTAATACAAAAACTGAAACTGTAAAAGCTAACGGACATTCCTTTGGTGATTGGATAATTGATAAGGATGCTACCGAAACAGAAACAGGCAAAAAGCATAGAAATTGCTCTATTTGTAGCGAAACAGAAACAGTTACTATTCCCGTGATTGGACACAATCATAATTATTCGTCTGTTGTTACTTCCCCCACTTGTACTTCAGAAGGTTACACAACCTATACTTGTGATTGCGGTGACACTTACAAAGGCAACTACAAGGATTACCTTGATCACAAATATTCAAACGGTGTTTGTTCATCTTGCGGTCAGCAGGATCCCGATTACGTTCCTGAGATTCCCGAATATAGTGTTGACGACTTTAAGGACGTGGTAAACAATCTTACCGCAGGTGTTTATACCGGCGAAAAAAGATACAACAAGATTTGCGAAGCTATTACAATTTACAATACGCTTTCTTCTTCGGAAAAGCAATCTGTTGAAAAGCAGTATACAAGACTTAAAAATATAGCTGCAAGCTACAACGAAGAAGCTACCGCAACAAACAAGGATTCTGAAGCATTGAACTATGTTTTGGTGTCAATTCAGATAGCTACAGCGGCTCTTCCCTTTGCTGCATTGTCACTTTTGAAAAAGAAGGATTTTTAATAGGAGGTTAATATGAAAAGAATTTTATTGGTTTTATTGTTAATATTCTCAATGGTTATTTGCCTCCCCTCTTGTAATGACAAGATTGAGGAAAATCCCGAATTTGCAAAGTTTAATGCAATGTTTGAAAAGGAATTTGAAAATTACACCATAACTGTTGATACAACATCTGCAAACGGTGACGTTCTTAATAACAAATACGTTGTTACTACCGTTGACGGTAATAAAAAGGTTAATTACAGAATTGAAACTCTTAACTCATTCTCAGTTGACGGCGACAACATCACAGCTCCCGATGGCTACAAAAAGATTGTTGAAGGTACTCAGAATGTTTCAATAACCGTTGCTCCGTTTAGTAACGATTCGGACTACGTTACCAAGCCCTATATGCATTGTGCTGTTCCAAAATTCAATTTCTCTTATACTTGCTTGAATTCGGAAATTATCACTCCTATCTCTTTCAAGGCAAACGTAACATCACTCTCTAAATTTATGAGTTTGAACGTTGAAGCAACTGATGCTGAGGTTTTGGTTGAATACTCAGGAGACTCGGTTAACTCAATCAAAATTACTTATGTTACTGAAGCAGAAAGCACAGTAGTAATTAAATACACATTTAACTAAAAAATTAAGGAGCTCAATTTGAGCTCCTTGTTTTTATATTAGCATCATATATTTGGTACCGTTTTCTTTTAACCATTTGCGTTTTGATTTATAGTCGGGCATAACCCTTGCAACCTCGCGCCAAAATTGCTTTGAATGGTTCATTTCCTTGAGATGTGAAAGCTCGTGGACGATGACGTAATCCAAAATTTCGCTTGGCATAAGAGCCACAAGTGCATTAAAATTAAGATTTTTCTTGGTGGAACAACTGCCAAAGCGAGTTTTTTGAAATTTAATAGATATTCGATTATAATCAACACCCATAATTTTTGCAAAATATTCAACTCGCTTAGATATAATAATTTTAGCATTTTTCTTAAGCTCGTTTTTCTCGGCCTCACTTAATTTGCGCGGCATTGTGGCGAGCTTTTCCTTCATAGCGGACAAATGTTTATCAATCCATTCGCTTTTTGAATTTAAAAATGCTTCGACATCCTTAACACTCATTTTCAATGGAGCGCGGACTATCACCTTGGCTTCTCTGCTTATTTCAACGGAAATGCTCTTTCTTTTGCTTCTTTTAAGCTCGTATGAATACGTCATTTTATATCCATACCGCCAAATACACAAGCACCGTCGATATAAATAGTATGCTCGCCCGAGTTATTGCTTTTCATAACATCTACACCACCGAATATACAAGAGGTATTTGTAACAATCTTTACGTTATCGGGTACTAAAATATCAACACCGCCAAAAACACATGACACATTGATGACGCAGTCATTTTCTATAATCGCATTGCGAAGGTCGCAATTAATTCCACCAAATACGGCAGCAAGATCCGCACCCTCAAATACTACACCGCCAAAATCAAGCTCAGTTCCGCAAAATACTGCTGTACCGTGCTGAAGATTTTTGCCGTCCTTTTTTATTTCTTTAATAATTCTATCGGTTTTATCCTTTTTGAAGGATGAGAAAACCATTTTCAATCCGATAAGAGCAATAATCAAGGGGAGCGAAATCTTCCAAACCATATCCCAGCTAATAATTTCCTGCGCGGAAAGAAGCAACAAAATGCCTATGCAAAGTCCGAAAACAGCCCCGCTCTTGTTTCTATCCTGTATTACACCAACCAGCGAAGGAACGATGATAAAGAGAGTCCACCATCCGTCAAAAAACAGATCAAAATCAATAATATTAAATGAATTAAGAGCTATAACCACTGCTGCCGCAATAAAGATGATACCCCATATTGTTCTTTTTAAATTTTTCATAAAAATTCTCCTTTCGGTTTATGATTTAATTATATCAAAAAAATGGAATTTTGCAATACCTTTTAGTTGCTTTTTTGCTACTTTAGGTTGCTTTTTGTATTAATCGGCTTGAAAAAGCACTATTTTTATGCTATAATAAAGAAAATTTTGTGTGAAAGGAGATAAAAATGAAAAAGAAGCTCACTATTGGAATTTTAGCTCACGTTGACGCGGGCAAAACTACGCTTTCTGAAGCGTTGCTCTATATTTCAGGTAAGATAAGAACGCTTGGCAGAGTTGACCATAAAAATACATTTCTTGATACAAATGCCGTTGAGCGCGAGCGCGGTATCACCATCTTTTCAAAGCAGGCACGCTTTTCAAGTGAAAACTGCGATTTTATTCTCCTTGACACCCCGGGACACGTTGATTTTTCTGCCGAAACCGAGCGAGTACTTTCACTCCTTGATTATGCAATTTTAGTTATCAGTGCTGCGGACGGAGTGCAAAATCACACGCGTACACTTTGGAATTTGCTTGAATACTATAATGTTCCAACATTTATTTTCGTTAACAAAAGTGATATTGCGATAAAGACTAAAGACGAGCAGGAGGCGGAGATTTCTTCAATTCTTTCGCCTAATTGCGTTGCGTTTTTTGATACACAATCAAAACACGAGCTCGACGAAAAATTAGCTCTTGTTAATGAGGCGTTTTTAGAGGATTTTCTCTCGGAAACACCTATCGACGATGGCGAAATTGCGACACTTATTTCGGATAGAGCTTTATTCCCCATTGTTTTTGGCTCGGCACTAAGAATGTCTGGCATTGATTTCTTGCTTGAAACTATTGATAAATATTCCCTTTCGCCACTTTATGAAAATGATAAATTTGGCGCAAAGGTTTATAAAATTGCGCGTTCGGGTAATACTCGTTTATCCTATATGAAAATTACAGGTGGCTCACTTTCTGCAAGAGATGAGATTTCATATCTCACAGCCGACGAAAAAAAAGTTAGTGAAAAAATAAGCCAAATCCGTCTTTATTCGGGCGATAAATTCGAGCAGGTTGACTGTGCAAACGCAGGTGAAATTTGTGCCGTTATAGGTCTTTCCTCAACCTATGCAGGACAAGGTCTTGGTATGGAAATTGATACTTGCAAGCCCGTGCTTGAACCAGTGTTATCATATAGAATAATTCTGCCCGACGGATGTGACCCGAATTTGTATTTTCCTAAACTAAAGGAGCTTGAGGAGGAAGAACCGTCTCTCCACCTTTATTGGAATGACGAGCTTTCTCAAATTGAAGCGCGACTTATGGGCGAGATACAAATTGACCTTTTGAAAAGGTTGATTTTTGATAGATTTAATATTGAATGTCAGTTTGGTGCAGGAAATATTCTTTATAAGGAAAAAATCAAATCAAAAGCGATTGGTATCGGTCATTTTGAGCCGCTTCGACACTATGCCGAAGTGCAGCTTCTACTTGAGCCGCAGCCCAAGGGCACGGGATTGATTTTTGATACTAAATTGCCTGAAAATATGCTTGCAATAAATTGGCAACGTCTTATTTTATCGCATCTATATGAGAAAAATCACCGCGGAGTGCTTACTGGCGCGTTGCTTACGGACACAAAAATCACTCTTGTTGCAGGCAAGTCACACTTGAAGCATACAGAAGTCGGAGATTTTCGCGAGGCGACCTTGCGCGCAGTTCGTCACGGGCTTATGGTGGGCGATTGCGTTTTACTTGAGCCGTATTATAAATTCCGACTTGAAATTCCCTCTTCACTTATTGGCAGAGCGATGAACGATTTGCAAATGAGAAGTGCAGAATTTGAAATTGAAAGTACAACCGAAGATTTTACAAATATCACGGGGCGCGCTCCAGTTGCAACACTTCACGATTATATTAGCGAAGTGATTTCATACACTCGCGGCATTGGGCGACTTACTTGTGTGAGCGATGGCTATGACGAGTGCCACAATCAAGATGAAATCGTTGTACAAAAGGGCTATGACCCCGAGAGCGATATGGATAACTCTCCACATTCCGTTTTCTGCGCTCACGGTGCGGGATTTGTTGTGAATTGGCGCGAGGTTGAACAGTACAAGCATCTTGATGCTGGGATTTCCCTCTCTCAAAATACGGTTACAGTTATTCCGAGAGTGCAATCGCTTGCTAAAAATTATTCCCTCTCCGATGAGGAGGTTGAGGCAATTATGATGCGTACCTTTGGACCTATAAGGCGTAAGAAATACAGCGAGCCCAAAGTCATTTCTGCAGGCAAATCAAAGCCAAGCAAAAAAGCACAAATCAAGCAAGAAAGTATGATTATAATTGATGGATATAATCTTATCTATGCTTGGGATAGTTTGAAGGAAATTGCCGACTATTCGCTCGAAAAGGCGCGCGAAACTCTTATGGATATTTTAAGCAATTACGTTGCTTTTACAAAGGAAAAGTTAGTGCTTGTATTTGATGCATATCTTGTCAATGAGGGCGTTGGCTCGGAGTTTGAGCGCGATGGATATAAAGTTGTTTTCACAAAAGAAAATCAAACGGCAGACGCATACATTGAACGAATGATGCACGAGCTTGGCCCTAACTACAAAATACGTGTTGTTACAGGTGACCGACTCGTTCAGTTTGCAGCGGTACATTCGGGCATTTCACGAATGACAATCAAGGAATTTGTTGACGAGCTTATTACCGTTGGTAATGAAATAACCGATTTTGTCAAAAAATTGGCGGAAAAACAAGAATAACTTAAAACGGTCTGCGAAAAATCGCAGACCGATATTTTTAATATTTTAAGCATTTAAGATGCGCTTTTTTATCATCGCTTACACGATAGCTTTCAACTGCTTTTTGGATTGCTTTGTTATGTGTCCATTTATCTTTGATACGATGTTTTTCGATAAACGGCAGGATTTCATCGTATTGCTTTGCCAAAGCTGTGGCAAAATACCACGCAACCATCATTTTTAGATAGTAATCCTCGCCCCGGGTTTTTGAAACAAGGTCGGGATATTCTGTTGAAAAATCTTCGTCAAGGAAATGTACCATAAGCATTTCTATTGCGAAACGTTGTGTGTATATTTTGTCACTTTTAAGCCATTTTTTGATGTATATAAGTGCTTTTTCTTTATTCTTGGCAAAGCATTTTGGTCGAAGCGAATCGCACACAGACCAGTTATCAATATATGGTAAAAGTCTTTCTAATTCATTGATAAAAACTTCAAAATCCTTAATTTCGGAAATTATGTAACAATGAAGATGATATTCCTCAAAATAAGTGTGTGGAAGTGAGTTGACAAAATTAATATATTCTCCGCTTTTATAAATCTCTTTAGCAAGCTTTTTTACTTGTGGCAATCTAACACCAATCATACTATCGGGTGAGATATTAGGTATTAACTTGGATGTAAAATCGCGGTATTTTATATCCTGCATATCAAAAAGCTTTTGAGTAATATCCATAACCTCTCCTTAAATGTTTTTAACAAGTCTTTTTAACGCTTGGCTTACAGGTAAAATCAAAAGTCCAACAGCCAAATTCCCTATCATGTGTATTATATCAAAGGTAAATCCTGCGGCAATCCAAGTGAGTGTTTGTTCAAACGTAAAACCGAACATCAATGCTTGGACGGGCGCATACAAAACTCCGAAAAACAGTCCGTGAAGCGCACAAATAATTGGATAAACCACAATAGCTATACCCTTGGGCATATTTTTGGGAAGAAGCATAGTAACTCCCCACAAAATTGTCCAAATATAAAGATAAGGTACCCACCACGCGTTAAATCCGGCGAAAAGTCCGTTAAGTAAAACGTAAACGTATATCGGTATTAGCGCTTTCTTTCTGAATACTATTGTGTAAGTAATCGTCAACATTCCGAGCAGGTGAATGTTTGGAAGTGCTTCCATTACGATTTTTGAAATGAACATTAATGCGGCAAGAATACCGAAAAGACAGATTTCCTTTATTGATAAATGCTTATTTTTCATACACTAATTGAAAATGGTCACCGTCGTGGATTTCAGTTGTATCAACACCGCTCATCATATACTCATTGTCATACTTATAAAAGCCCCAATAGCTTCCGTCAATATCATAGTCGGCTATTATTCCGTTTACTTTTTTGATATACATACCATATTGACTATCTTCGCCTTCAATTAATTTGTGTTCAAGCAATGCTTCTCCAAGTGTTTTGGCATCAGTATGAATTGTGAATCTTACTGAGTGTTCTTTAACACAAACATCAATTATAACTGTTTTCGCGCCCACACCAAGTTCAGTATCCACTTTGTATATGGCATCTGACCAAAGGTCTTTTTTGTTATTGAAAATGTTACACGATGTAAGTGTTATCATCAAAATGATGATAAGAACGAGTGATAATTTTGAAATAATTGTGTTTTTCATTTGTTTTTCTTCCTTTCTTTTTCAAAAGGATAAAATAAAAGCGCCCTTCTCAGAAGGCGCAAAAAACCGAGAGTACCCTGCCGTACTCTGTGTATTGCACTCCCCTTTGCCCAGAAGTCCTTTTATGTGTCACAGAACGATAAGCATTCCGACTTATAGTAAAACTAAATACGGTAATGGCTGTTGCTGCGGATTCTCACCGCGATTTCCTTATCCCCGAAATACTCCGTCAAGCAGAGCATCCGACTAAATGAACTGTGTTTATTCTTTTGTTGATTTATTATAACACACATAAATATAAATTGCAATAGAAAATCCCCGCTTTCGCAGGGATTTTTTGTTATTTTGGTAATTTCACACATCTTTCACCCTTAATCAATCTGCCGATTGCTTTGAATGGCTTGTTATTGGCTATATCGACAAGCGCACACGCCATATTGTGTGAGAGCATTCCCTCACTTGCGTATGACATTGAACGCAAGCTCATCGTTTTCATAATTTCACGTCCGAAATATGCGTTCTTAACACGCGTTTCCTTATCAGGTGTTTCCTTGCTCTTAAGCTCGTGGTTATAAATAACCTTGAACGCGAACATAATCGTGTTATAAATGAATTTGCCGCCACGGGTTTTATATTCTCTTATTGGAGTGTTAAGGTCATAAGGTCTTTTCACAAGAGGTGACGGAACTTTTCTGCCGATAAGTCGATCAAAATACATATCCGTCATCATAAGGAATTTTTCCTTATCAATAGCATATAGCTTTGCATATTTGGGATTTTCAGCAATTTCCTCGCCATCACTTACTTCAAGAGCGCAGGAAAGCAATTCGTTATTTACGTCGGAGCACACCTTGAAATTATAAGTGCCATTTTCAAGAGCCCATTTTCCGTTAATGAAATATCTGAGATTTTCAAAAGGAATTTCAACGCATACTGTCTTTTCTTCGTTAACATCAAGATATACTTTTTCAAAACCACGAAGCTCAAGCGCGGGTTTTACAACTTCCGTTTTAGGTCCTTCAACGAATATTTCAACTACGGTTGAACCTGCCATCTTACCAACGTTCTTAACATCAACAAACACTTTGATGCTTTCATTTTCATTGTTGACACGCATATTCTTATACTCAAAGTTGGTATATGAAAGTCCATAGCCAAAGGGGTATTTTACGGGCACACCAAAAGTAGAGTAATATCTATATCCCACAAAGATGCTCTCTTTATATCTATCGTTTGTGGTATAGGTAAACTCATCATAAAAAGGTACGTCGGTATATCTATGTGGCCAGGTTTCGCAAAGTTTTCCGCTTGGGTTGGCAAGTCCGAAAAGAAGCTCGTACGTTGCCTCTCCTCCCTCTTCACCCGGAAGATACATATTAAGAAATGCCATAATATCATTATCAAACGATACCTCAACAGGGCTGCCCCCATACATTACGAAAACTATTCTCTTATTAATTTTTGAAAGTCTTTTCAAAAGGTTCAACTGATTTTGAGGAAGTGACAATGTCTTTCTATCAAACCCTTCACTTTCCGCATACTCGGAAAGACCGCCGAAGAACAAAATCGTATCCGCGTGCTCTGCCCTGAGTGCCGCCTGCTCCATAAGAGCCAAATCATCGTCAAAGGAGTTGAGGTTATAGCCCTTTTCGTAGGTATATTTAATTCCATGATTATCAAATGCTTCCTTGGGAGTTGTGAGCTTATAGGGACGAAGAAGCGATGAGCCCGCGCCCTGATATCTCATCTTTTCAAACATATCTCCTATTACAAGATAATGAAGATCGTCTTCAAGAGGTAAAATATTGTTCTCGTTTTTAAGGAGAACCGCACTATCAACACTCAATGCTTTGGCAAGGTCTGCGTGCTCGTCAAATTTAGCGGGAGCTTCGCCCTCTGCAATCGTGGTGTTGTTAATCATATTGAGAACTCTGCGAACGGAAGTATCAACCTCTGCTATTGTGAGCTTGCGGTTCTTTATTGCATCAAGAAGCGCTTGACGATTATGGCCGACATCTCCGGGCATTTCAAGATCAAGTCCTGCTTTAAGCCCCTTAACTCTATCGTTTACTGCACCCCAGTCGGACATAACAAGACCCTCAAAGCCCCATTCGTCACGAAGTATTTTGTTTAAAAGCTCATCATTTTCACTTGCGTATTCGCCGTTTACCTTGTTATAAGCACACATTACTGTTTGCGGCTTTCCTTCCTTGATAATTGGCTCAAATGCTTTAAGATAAATTTCTCTGAAAGCGCGCTCGTCAACAATGGAATCACCGAAATAACGATTTTCCTCGTTATTGTTACAAGCAAAGTGCTTAACACTTGTGCCAACGCCCATATCCTCAATACCACGCGTCAATTTTGCGCCAAGAGAACCTGCAATAAGCGGATCTTCGCTGAAGTATTCAAAATTTCTTCCGCAAAGAGGATTTCTTTTAATATTTACCGCAGGTCCTAAAATAAGGTTAACGTTATAATGACGGCATTCCTCACCCATAGCAACGCCCATTTTATAAAGAAGCTCCTTATTCCAAGAGCTACCCGTAGTACACGCAGCAGGAAAACAGGTAGAGAGCTCAGTTTGACCAAGTCCCGCAGTTTTGTCACCTTCCTTTTTCTTGCGTAAACCGTGAGGTCCATCGGTTAAAAAAATGGAAGGAAGTCCCACTCTGCTAACCTTATTCGTGTGCCAAGATTTATGTCCTGACAAAAGGCAGACCTTTTCCTCAAGTGTTAAATTTTGCATAATTTCATCAACGTTAATCACATGCAAATCCTCCAGATATATTATTACACTTATTATAGCATTATAATTGTTCTTTGTCAATCAATATAATAATTTTTTGTATTTCTTTGCTTTTTTGATATAATTTCAAAAAATTACCAATTATTTATAACGAAATTTATCTAAATATGTGCTATAATTTGATGAATGGTGAACCCGCTTTTCTTTACAAATCCTTTTAGAATAGCGGTTTTTTGTGCAATGTGCACAAATTTAAGGCGTTGTTTTTTACGTCGATAATCACTTTTTTCACATCGTATCAAAAAAACAAAGATTGACAGAATTTCCTATCAAAAAAATCAAGGACAGTACACAGGGTTTGTAATAAAATTGATTACATAGTGGATTAATGTTGAAATTTTGCCCTTTCTTCTATTTTTTCACCAAAATTATTAACACGGAATTTAATAAATGAAACAGTTAACCTTTAAACAATACCGTCAAATCGATTTGACAATTTTTTGCTTACTAACTGCAGTTTTTGAAGCGATTGCAACATATTCTTCAAACTATTGGTTAGTATTTCAGGCAATGACAATTTCAATAACATTAACGATGACCTGCATCACTATGGTGCGTTGGAGCAGCTATGCTATCGCGCCCGCCCTTATCGGTTCATTCGTTTACTGTTTGGTTTCAAAAGCAACGCCAAAGCAATTCTTGATTTATTGCGGCGGAAGTATTTTCTGTCTCTTATCCTTGCTCGTCCTTAAGCATTTGAAAAAAGAACGAGTTAGAACAAGCTTTGCTGTAAGACTTGCTTTCATTTTAACCACTTATTTGTGTGTTGCCCTTGGTAGATGGGTCTGCTCCCTGCCGTTTGAATTTAGTTTTAACACTATTCTCGCATTTATCTTTACCGACGTTCTTTCGCTTTTATTTGCAATACTTATTTTGACTCTTGCAAAAAATGCAGACGGACTTATTGAGGATCAAAAATCTTATTTACTCCGCCTTGAAAAAGAACGCCTTGAGGAACAGGAAGAGAATGCTTCCCACCCGTTTTAATCGCAAATCTACATTATTATAATACACTGAATGGAGATTCCTTATGAAATTAAAAGCAGTTGATTACCTCGTATTAGACGAGAAAACCGGAAAATACAGAGAGGACCCCGAACAATTAGTTCGAGATGATGTTGAAAAGCATCATTGGAAGCAAGTTGCTCTTACCGTTCTCAAGGATTGGCGTCTTTATTTGATGCTTATTCCTATGCTCCTTGTATTCTTCTTCTGGAGATACATGCCAATGTATGAGCTTCTTTCCTGCTTCAAGGTTTATGACGCAAACCTCCCCGTTGCAGATCAGCTCTATTCCGGATTTAGTTACTTTAAAGAGCTTTTCGCGGGCGAAACACCTCTTTCACAGGAGTTTTGGAGGGCCTTCCGTAACACGTTCGTAATTTCATTTTACGGTTTGTGCTTTGGATTCCCAATGCCCATCATTATTGCGCTTTTCTTTAACGAAATTAAATCAAATATTGCTCGAAGCGTTTATCAGGTGCTTACATACTTGCCAAAGTTCATTTCAACCGTTGTTATGACAACTCTTGTTTCACTTTTGGTTCGTCAGTTTTCAAGCGCAGGCGCGGGTATCCAGATGGGTATTATTTCTCAGTTGCTTTTCAATCTCGGAATTATTACCGAGGAGGTTGGTAATGCGGGCTTGCTTAACAATCCCGATTTCTTCCGTCCAATTTATCAGATAACGGGTATTTGGGAAACTGCGGGCTATGACAGTATCGTATTCTTCGCAGCAATTATTGCTATCTCTCCCACAAGCTACGAGGCGGCGCAGATTGACGGCGCTAACAAGTGGGCGCAGATGAGATACGTCGTTCTTCCTAGTATTCTCTCCACAATTGTAATTATGCTTATCACAAGAATTGGTTCTCTTCTTAACGTTGGTTATGAAAAGGTGCTTCTTCTTTATAATGATAAAACATACGTTACCGCCGACGTTGTTTCAACGTTCGCTCAACGTAACGGTCTTTCAAGCTCGTTCCTTATCGGTATTTCGAGCGCAGCCGAAATGTTAAACAACGTTGTTGGTATGCTCCTTGTAATCGGTGCTAACACCATTGCAAGAAAGGCATCTGACGTATCACTCTATTAAAGAAAGGTTGGTTTTGAAAATATGAAAAGAAAGCTTGAAATATCAGAACTGATCTTTAAAATTATCAGTTACGTTTTATTAACTGTTTTCGCTCTTTGCTGTCTTTACCCCTTCGTTTTTGCTATTTCATCTGCTATAAGCGGACGAAGCGTGGTTGAGCAAGGCGGAATAATCCTTTTCCCTAAGGACATTCAGTTTGAAGCATTCAAGGTAATGTTTGAGGACAATATGTTCTGGAACGCATATGCTAACACATTGTTCCTTACCTTCTACGGTACGCTTTGGGCAATGGGCGTTGCAATCCTCGGCGCTTATGCGCTCTCAAAGAAAAGATTGCTTTTCAGAAAGGGCTTCAATTTCTTCCTTGTATTCACAATGTGGTTTTCTGCAGGTATTTTGCCTCAGTACAGAAACTATATCAACACGCGAAACGTTTTCCAATCCGTTGGTATTATGGACGACAAATGGCTCGTAGTTATTGCAATGGGTATGGCGGCAATGAATATCATCCTTCTTCGTAACGCGTTCGAGGGTGTTCCCTCTGAAATTGAGGAAGCGGCTATCGTTGACGGAGCTACCGAAATGCAGGTACTTACAAACGTTTATTTACCAATGAGCAAATCCACGATTGCAACCGTTGCCTTGTTCTTCGCAATCTCCCGTTGGAACGGTTACTTCTGGGCAAAGCAGATGATTTCAAAGTATCAGGAGCATCCTCTTCAGGTATTCATTCGTTTAAAGCTTGAGGAAATTCAGGACCCCGAATTGATTTGGGCAGAGCCCTATGCTTCGGACTCAGCAATTTATGCGCTCGTTATTTGCGCTATCATTCCCATCCTTATTATTTATCCCTTCATTCAGAAATATTTTGCAAAGGGCGTAAATATGGGTGGCGTTAAGGAATAATTGCTCCTTAACCTATTAACTTTGATTATTTTTGTGCCTTACACACAAAATAATAATAAAAATTTTATATGGAGGAAAACACCATGAAAAAAGTAAGAATTTTATCGTTGGTACTCGCAATCGTAATGATGGCAGCTTGTCTCACAGCTTGCCCCGATAAGCCAACCCCAACAACCAAAGCTCCAGACGTAGTAGTTGACCCTAACAAGGCAAACTATGAAGCGGCAGTTGATCTCGCTCAGGAATGGGGCACAGAAACATATCTCTATTATAAGCAGATGGCTTATGATAGACTTATGAACTACTTCAAAAATCCCACTAACCAGACAATCGACGGCTATACTCTTTCCTATGCTCCCGGCACAGTTTTGAGAATGGCAACAGGTTACAACAACGCCGATACAGGTCTTTTCTTCTCCGCTGCTAAAGCAGGAGACGGCATTACACTCGCTGACGGCAAGACATACCACACAGGCGACCTTAAGCCCACTTGGGTTGCGGTTGAGAATAAGCTCGGTGTAGTATTCGAAAACAAATACCAGGGTAACAGTGCTAATAATGAATTCAAATATTGGCAGGAACAGCTTGACCAGGTTGATATGGTTTCAGGTACTGCAACTCAGCTTTCTGAAGCAGGTGTAGCTGGTAAGCTCGTTAACCTTGCTCAGTATCTTGATGCAATGCCCAACTTCAAGGCATATCTTGAAGCTAACCCCATCGTTCTTCTTTCTATCACAGGTAACGTTGAAACTGGTGCTATCTACTACTCACCTTACTTCGACGGTGTTGATGATATCGAGCGTATGCCCCTTATGAGAACTGACTGGGTTGAAAAGCTCCTCAACGGTGAAGGCGCATTCACAGCTTCTGCTTCTCACAACCTTAAGGCAGCTGCTTACGAGCCCTATATGCCCACAAGCGGTAAGGTAACAGTTGATGCAGCTAACAAGGCAGGCACAGCAGTTATTCAGCTCACAAAGGACTATGATGCAGCAGGCAATATCGTTAAAACTATGAACGATGCACTTGCAGCAGGCACAGTAACAGGTGTTGAAGCAGTTAATATGCTTCGTGACTATATCGACAAAGCATACGGCGGTTACTATGGCACAAACAGAGCTGACCTCTTCATCGGTCAGGATGCTGCTTGGGACGCAGACGAGCTTGTTGCTCTTCTTCGTTGCGTAGTTGCTAACCCCCAGACACTCAATGGTACAGACCTCGTTCACGGTCTCTTCTCTCGTGAAGACCACAACAACCAGAGACGTGTTGATATGTTCCGTTTCGCAGGAACACTCTTCGGCGTAAGAGGTCTTGAATCTCGTCAGGATTACCTCTACGTTGGTACAGACGGTCTCCTTCACGACGCTCGTCAGGAAGAAGATACATACGTTGCTCTTGCAAGAATGAACGCAATGGTTCAGGAAGGTCTTATCTCCTCTACATTCGTAGCTCAGGAAAAGAATGACACAGCTACAATGCTTGAATACGACCAGGGCTTCATGCACTATGACTACAACCAGACTCAGACAGTTTATAACGAAACAAAGCTTCAGGATGGTGAAGCATATATGGCAGTTATGGTTCCCGTTGCTCGTTGGTATGACGGTTCTAACGAAAATGGCGTTTATATGAGATTTACAGAATCTTGGAGATCCGTTAAGACAGACGGTTGGGCTATCTCTCTTGCAGGCGTTGGCTCTGACAAGAATAAGCTCGATGCAGCTCTTAAGCTTATCGACTTCGCATACAGCGCAGAAGGTCAGATCCTTATGTCCTACGGTCCTGATGATTTCATTAAGAAGAATGCAGATGGTTCTTACGTAACATTTAACTTCAACGGTAAGGAAATGCCCGTTATCGCTGATGCTACATTTGCAGAACTTTGGTCTTTGGCATCAGGTAACTATACTAACTATGCACGTCAGTATCTCGGTTCTACTCTTTCATTCGTAAAGAGCCAGGCATTCGAATATCAGTGCACAGCTATCGATGGTAAGGTTGGCGCAGGTAAGATTTCTACTGCTATCGGTCTTGGACTTATCAAGCACCCATTGCTTGAAGTTGTAGAAGATAATCCTTGGTACAGCATCGTTCCCACTTCTCTTCCCACAACATCTGAAGAAAATGACGAAATCGCTAAGCTCACTAACTTGGCTTCCAACGGTAAGTATTCTCAATCCAAGGACCAGTACAGTCTCCTTGTTGACATTATCGCTAAGGGCTTTACAGTTCTTGATGAACAGTAATAATTAATCTAACAGTTAATTAACTAAAAAGGCGGGGGGGATTTCCCCCCTGCCTGCAAATAAACAAATCACCATATTTTATTTATTTTCGCTAATAAAAAACTTATGCCGTCGTTTTTTGACGGCGGAATGGAAATTACTATGTATAAATTACAAATGAAATTGCAGAAAATAATCACTCTTTTCTGCCTTGCGGCTGCCGCACTTACTTTTATATATTCTCTTGGTGTTTCCACCGACGCATATTTTCTTCGCTCAGTAAAAAGTCTTGGTAAGGAAGTACCCGGTTCTGAAATGTACGTTGAAATGCAACCCTTTAATAAGGATTTCACTACATTCAGCATCGTTCTTATTCTTTTAGCAGTTGCGTGCTTGGTTTTCAACAATCACACACGCAGAAAATATTACTTTGCAAACTATTGTACCACTATATTAAGCTCCGTTGCAAATATTGGCGTTGCAATTTGGGCTTTTATAAACGTATTTGATTATAAAGCAAAATTCCTTGCAGTAGATTACTCAAACCTTTCTTCAGTTCCCGATAAGGTTTTGCAAAATGCGGGTATTGACCCTGAAAACGTTATGGGACCTTATTCAACGTTTTGGTTTGATGCTTCTATAGTTGTTCTTTCGATCCTTATCATAGTATCATTGTTGAATATCGCAAATATGATCTTCAAAACAATGCTTATGAAGGAAGAAAAAAGAGTTTTGAAGAATGGAGGTATGCTTTAATGAATAAAATCACCGATATTAAAAGCGATAGAATGAGATATACCAAAAACTCCACCTCTGCTACTCTCGCTTATATCGCCATTCTCTTTAATGCTTTGTACTTTTTGAATATTTATCACTCTGATATTGGTACCTTCTATTACAAAATGCAGATAGGTTTTTCAGTTATTTATAACCTCCTCTTTATGCTTTTTGTATTCCTTTCATCAGAGGGCGTAAAAAAATACAGTATGAAATATTCAGTTATTTTAATTGTAATTGGCGCTATGCAGGTTGTTAGAATTTTTGGTATTCCTCTTGATGCTCTTAATTCAATTGCCGTTGTAAAGCGAGTTGAGGTTCCCGTTATGGAAACAAAGCAATTCGTTATGTGCGTTATTTACCTTGTAGCTTCTGCTACACTTGCGATTGCAGGTGGTGTCATTGGCATTATCAAAACTAAAAAACTCAGAGATTACGAAAAAACTTTGATCTCTCAATAATTTCAAGAAAGGTCTTGAGTATTTTATGGCTTCTTTAACATTAAAAAATATTAACAAGATATATGACAACAACGTTCAGGCGGTTTTTGATTTCAATATTGATATCAAGGATGGCGAATTCATCGTTCTTGTCGGCCCTTCAGGATGCGGTAAGTCAACTACCCTTCGTATGATTGCAGGACTTGAGGATATTTCCTCAGGTCAGCTTATTATTGACGAAAAAGACGTTACTCAGATGCCTGCTAAGGATAGAGATATTGCTATGGTTTTCCAGAACTATGCTCTTTATGCTCATATGACTGTTTATGAAAATATGGCTTTCTCTCTCACTCTTCGCAAGGAAAATCCCAACGTTATTCACGAAAAGGTGCTTGCTGCGGCTGAAATTCTTGGTCTTACAGACCAGCTTAATAAGAAACCTCGACAGCTTTCCGGTGGTCAACGTCAGCGTGTTGCTATGGGACGTGCTATTGTTCGTACTCCCAAGGTATTCCTTTTTGACGAGCCCCTCTCCAACCTTGATGCTAAGCTCAGAGGCGCTACAAGACGTGAAATTTTGCTTTTGCACAAGCGCCTTGGAACTACTATGCTCTATGTTACACACGACCAAACAGAAGCTCTTACGCTTGCAGACAGAATAGTTTGTATGTCAATGGGTTACGTTCAACAGATTGGTACTCCCTTGGAGCTTTACGATACACCTGCCAACGTTTTTGTGGCAAGCTTTATCGGTCTTCCCCCAATGAACTTCTTTAACGGTAAAATTGAAAACGGACATTTTGTTTGTCCTTTCTTCTCTGCTCCGCTTAATGACGTTCAAAAGCAGCTCCTTGCTTCCTATGAGGGAAAAGAAATCATCCTTGGTGCGCGTCCTGAAAACATCGTTCAGGATGAAAAGGGTTATATTAATCTCAAAGTCGTTCTTAATGAAAATCTTGGTCAAACCACTCTTGTTCACGGTACTGTAAGTGGTCATAAGGTTACCGCTAAATTCCGTGAATGGTGCAATTATAAGCCGGGAGATCAGGTGTTGACATCTATCAACAATATGCATTTCTTTGATAAAGAAACGACTAATGCCATCAGATAAGGAATTTTATTATGAAAATTAAAGAAATTTATCGTAAATTTATCGTATCTCTCAAGCGAAATCCACAGTCAATTCCACTTGTGGCTTTGGCAATTTCGTTTGTGTATTATTCTTTTAATCTTACAAATATTTCTCAAACCACTGCATTGATAAATGCAAAGCATATGGGGCTTTCTTGCTTTGTTACTATGCTTTTCTCGATTTTATCATTCGTTTGTATGCTCAATGCGTTCCCCAAACGTAAAAAGCCCAATGTTTTTATGATTGCGCTCTTTACCGTGATGGCAATTCTTATCATCTATTTTGATTACTATTATTATGGATTGATAGTAAAATCGACCATTGAAATTACTGATGTGAGATTGTTTGTTCCAAAAGCAAGAAAAGTAATTCCCATTCATATCGTTTTGATGATTGTTACTCTCGTGCTTACATACTTAGAACCTACTATTGCTAAACTCTTAAGAAAAATCAACACATCTGTTGATATTGAAGATAACGGCAATATTGAAGCAATTGATATTACTGACGAAGAATAATTTAAAATGGCAAATAAAAAGCGCAACAACTATTCTACTCATTCGGATACGGTTGATCGTCTTGTAAACGCCGATAAGAAGGATTATGGCAAAGATGCTAAGTTAAATGACCCCGGTAAAAAATACAGAAGTGGATTTTTTGATAGAATCCCTGCCCCTGTTAAAGCATTATTCATTAAATTTTGGTTTTACGGTGCGGTTTGCTTCTTCATTTTTTGGGGACTTAGTATTGTAAATTCTTTAGATGCTTGGGTTATTATGTCCATTGTTATCGGCTTTGTGAACGATATTCTCGTAAACAATATTCTTAGATTTATTGAAATCATTCCGGGCGAAAATGCTAAATGGATGATGTTTACAAAGAAAAAATATTGGACTCTTCCCGCAAACGTACTTTATGCCTTTATTATTTTCTATTGCGTTAGAACTTTCTATGTATTTATTAACCTTTTAGGCGAGCCCATCGGTCTTTATATCGGTGTTGAGCCAATACTATTTGGTGTGTTCTTTACGTTATTTGACCTATTATTCATTGGCATAAAAAAACTTATAAAAACTATAATCAAAGATGCTCAAGATAAGGTAAACAAACAATAATATGCTTAAAACTTTATTTATTTCTTCAAGCTCTGCGTGCTTCGAGTGGCAGAATGAGCTTCCCTATTACGCAGAAAGTCAATATACCGTATATCTTAACGGAGAAGAAGCTTTAACTTCTGACACAAACGTATTTTCGCTGTTTGGACTTACTCCCGACACGGAATACCGTCTCACTACGTCTGTTAAAAATGCGGGCACGTTAACCTTTAAAACCGAAAAAGATACCTGTGTTATCAACGTTCGGGATTTTGGCGCTCTTGGTGATGGATTGAACGATGATACCATTGCTATTCAAAGTGCTATCAACTGTTTGCCGCGTGGGGCAAAGCTCTATTTCCCCGCAGGTCAATATTTAACTGCTCCGCTTTGCCTTAAGAGTCATATAACGCTTGAACTTGCAGAAGGCGCAACTATTCTCGGTCATACAGACACAGCTCGCTATCCCATTATCCCCGGTCACCTTTCTGATATGGTTACGGGAGATGTGGTTGAGTTTGGCACTTGGGAGGGCAATTCAGTTCCTATGCATCAATCGTTGATTTTTGCGGAATATGCCGAGGATATTACCATTATCGGCCCCGGTACCGTTGACGGAAATGCCCAAAATTCTATTTGGTGGCAAAACCCAAAAGCACCGATTGCTCGTCCTCGACTTCTCTTCTTTAACAGATGCAAGGATATTCGAGTTCACGGAATCGTGGCGCAAAATTCTGCTTCTTGGCAGCTTCATCCCTATTATTCACAAAATATTGATTTTCTTGATATATCCATATTTGCTCCAAAGGATAGTCCCAACACGGATGCTATCGACCCCGAAGCGTGCGACGTTGTCAACATTATCGGTTGCAAATTCTCTGTTGGTGATGATTGCATCGCAATTAAATCCTCAAAGATTGATATGGCAAGAATATATAAAACTCCTGCAAATCGTCATACTATTCGCAACTGCTTGATGCAATTCGGTCACGGCGCGGTTACTCTTGGAAGTGAGATGAGTGGCGGTGTTACTAATCTCACCGTTAACCGTTGTGTATTCAGACAAACTGATCGTGGCTTGAGAATTAAAACTCGTCGCGGACGCGGTAAATATGCGGTTATTGACGGTGTTTTGTTTGAAAACATTAAAATGGAAGGAGTTATTACCCCTATTGCGATTAATATGTGGTATAACTGCTGCGACCCCGATAGATTTTCGGAATACGTTTGGTCACGTGAGAAGCTCCCTGTTGATGATCGCACCCCGTATTTGGGTGATTTTACCTTCAGAAATATGGTCTGCACC
>JAGBYG010000107.1 GCA_017628875.1 Clostridia bacterium | reverse complement strand
TTTTTTGTGCACGTTAAGTCCACCGGGAAGTACACCCTCATCCTTAATTCCTTCTATCATAGAGGATTTCATCGCTTCCCATATTTTTTCCATATAAGAATAGAATCCCTCACCCTCAATTTCAAAGGCATATTCCCAAATTCGAATGCCTCTTTCACGGCAATAATCAGCTATGTCCTTAAAAGTATCAAGTGGGTAAATCATCTCACTTGCAGCAAGAGTTTCACCATCTGCGATAATGCTTCCTCCACCAACACTGTAAAAACGTTGCTTTGCGGTCTCTTTTCCACCACTTATAGCAATCAAGTCCATTGTGTTGGGATGCACCGTGCATTCTGTATCAAAATCAAATTCAACCTCACATACAGCAGGCAAAAACGTCTGCTTTATAACGTAATCGGTACCGTGTCCCTTGCCCGTTTTTGAAAGTGAGCCGTAAAGCACCGCTCTATAACTCTCTGCAGGATGTTCACCCTTAAAACGTAAGCATGCGCGCTCAGGCCCTATCGTGTGTGAGCTTGAAGGCCCGCGCCCGATTTTGTAAAGCTCGCGAAGGGATGCCATTCCGCCATTCCTTGAAATCTTTTTACTCTGTGTTTCCTCTTCTTGATAAAAATACGTTATCGATACACCGAATATTTTTGCTATTTGCAAAAGATTTTTAGTTGAAGGATTGGAAAGATTTTTCTCCCATTTTGAAACCGCCTGCTCAGAAATACCCAGTCGCGATGCAAGTTCGCGCTGAGTTACTCCCTTGCTTTTTCTTAATTTTTTTATTCTTTCACCTTGAGTTCTCATATTATTAAAACCTCATTAAATCAACTTTAAGTTGAGTTTATTATATCAAATTTATAATCTTTTGTCAATAAATTATTGACATTTGTATAGAAAAAAGTTACAATATATTTGTGACAAAATTATTCAAATTTTGATTTGTCGAGGAGTTAGTTAAGTTAAGACCGCTGGGTCCGCTTGGGCTCCCACTTTTGAAAAAGTGGGTCAAAACTATCGCGTGGGTTAGTGCTGACTCTACGTAAATTTTCAATAATTTGCGAGCAAATTATTGGTTCAATCAACAAAACACTCTTATGAAAGCAAGTTTTCAACGAGTATTTTATTGTTTGAACTACGAACATCAAACCCAAAGGTTTGATGTTCAAAAATTTACTTTGACTGAACGTAGCCGTTTTGGTAGCAATATCCTTACGCTTTGTAGTAGCAAATCACAGATTTTCGAGGCGACGAGAAAATCGTTATGTGTTGTTTTGCTTTACAAAACAACACGATTTGCGCGAAATCTTGCGCAAAGCTGATCAAAAGTTTTGCGGAGCTTTTTCAAAAGCGACCCCTTTTATTTTAACTAACTATTCAACAAATACCAATTTATAAAGGAAATACTATGCCAAACATTATTGAAATTACAGATTTTAACGATAGCGCGCTTGATGTTTACGTAAGACTCACGGGCTCGCAATTAAGAAACAAATTAGAGCCCGAAAAGGGTATTTTTATCGCGGAGAGTCCGACCGTTATTGAAGTTGCTATGAACTCGGGTTGCGTGCCCGTATCATTTTTGACTGATGAGCGACTCCTTAAAAGCGGAGCAGTTGAAGATATTATCGCCAAATTGCCCGAAAATACACCTGTTTATACCGCTTCGCGCGATCTTTTGACCTCTTTGACGGGATTTGAATTGACAAGAGGTGCTCTTTGCGCAATGTTGCGCCCTGCCCTTTCGAGTGTTGAAGAATTGTGTAAAAACGCGCGCAGAATAGCCGTTTTTGAGGAGATAACCGACTCAACGAACATCGGTGCGCTCTTTCGCTCTGCAGCTGCACTCAATATTGACGCAGTTTTGGTCACTCCAACCTGTTGCGATCCACTTTGCAGACGCGCAGTTAGAGTAAGTATGGGAACAGTTTTTCAAGTTCCGTGGACGAAAATAGGCGAAACCAAAGCAGATTGGCCCACAAAAATGCAGGATTTGAAGGATCTTGGCTTCAAAACTCTTGCAATGGCTTTGCGAAATGATACCATAGATATTGACGACGAAAGATTGCACAAGGAAGAAAAGCTTGCAATAATTTTAGGTACTGAAGGCACGGGATTAACTCCAAAAACTATTGACGATTGCGACTATACGGTAAAAATACCTATGGCGCACAACGTGGACTCGCTAAACGTTGGAGCGGCAGGGGCTATTGCGTTTTGGGAGCTTGGAAAAATCAGATAAACAAAAGGACTTGGAATTCCAAGTCCTTTATTTTATACTAACCAAGCTAAAAATCCGATGCCGCCGTAAACGATGAGGGTAACAACTACGCCTGCAATCATTACACCAAGTAGTGCGGACAAAAACGCCTTCCACGGCTTCATACCGATAACCGCCGCAACAAGTGCTCCTGTCCAAGCTCCTGTCACAGGCAAAGGAATTGCTATAAATAAGCAAAGCCCCCAAAATGAATATTTCTCAATTTTCGCTCTGTTTTTTTCAACCTTTCGATAAAGAAAGTTGGCAATCTTGTTAAAAAAATTGATTTTAGAGTTCGACATCCACTTAAGAACCACGTTGATAAGAAGCAAAATGAACGGAACGGGCAAAAGATTACCAACTACCGATATCAAATATGCTTGCCAAAAAGGTAGTCCAAAGGCGAAAGCCATTGGTATTGCTCCTCTCAACTCAATAATAGGAAGCATTGAACAGAAGAAAACACACAATTCTTCGCCCACAATATTAAGAAAAAAGTTTTTGATAATTTCTCCCATTCCTACACTCCTTTTTATTATTTTCCTTTATTTTGCGTAATATTATATGTATTATTCTATTATGCGAGTTTACCACCAAGAACGAAGAACAATACGATAAATGCTACAATAACCACGATTGCACTCACCAAGGTTACAATAAGTGAACGTGTTTTCAAATTTGTCTTTTCTACATCACTTGTAGCAATGGACTTTGAAGTAGACTTTGAAAGTCCCATTCTTTTAAGCACCTTAGAAATAGGTTTATAGATGAGCATCGTTATGCTTGCATTAAGAATGGATTTAACCAAGTTAAATGGGAATATCACCTTGGGGATAAGCTCGATGACTGCTGCCTGAGTTACACCCATATAATAGGGTGTTATAAAAAGATTAGCAACAAGCATTACAGCAACCGTTGCGCACGCAGCAGTTACAAGTCCGATAACTGCGCCAAAAATTGTTTTTCTGTATTTGTAAATAAGCGTTGACACACCAACAAATGTGACAGAGCTTAGAAGATTCATAATCAAACCGTAAACTCCCGTATCTGAATACAAAAACTCGATAAAAGGTACTACTACGGCACAAAACAAGCCGGCAATAGGGCCAAAGAACATTCCGCAAATTGTGGAAATCGTATCCTTGAAATCAAGGGTTAAGAACATCACTTTTATCGGAAAAATGATTGAAACGATAAATGACATAGCACAAAACAGTGCAATTATTGTAAGTGTTTTTACTTTTTGTGAATTATTAGTTGTAGTTTTCATAATTAATTCCCTTCTTAAAATGTATTTAAGAGGAAAGATAAAAAATCCGACAAACAAAGTTGTCGGGGAAAAAGATAGACTTATGCCTATCAATATTTTATCTTTTCTCATCCGGACTTTACCGTCGGTTTGGGAGTTTCACCCAATCGGCTCTTGATTTTCAAGAGTTCACAGACTTTACTGTCGGTATGGAATTTCACCAATCCCCAAAGATATTTATATTATTTTCTCGCCGTATTATTATGTAAAAGGGGATTTAGCATAACTAAATGGCGAGCCCCTCATCTGAAATTGCCGCAGGCATTTTCTCCCCCTATACCCCTCAATGGGAAGGCAAAGGGGCTGCTGCACTAATGCAGCAGCCCTCAATATCGTTATATTATTCTAAATAATTATAAATTATTCAAGAATTTCAGAAACGACGCCGGAACCTACTGTTCTACCACCCTCCCGGATAGCGAAACGAAGACCGTTTTCACAAGCGATAGGTGTGATAAGCTCAACTGTCATATCTACGTTATCGCCAGGACGGCACATTTCAACACCTGCGGGAAGCTGAATTGTACCTGTAACGTCTGTTGTTCTGAAGTAGAACTGAGGTCTGTAACCTGCGAAGAAGGGCTTAGAACGGCCGCCTTCTTTTTCTTTAAGAACGTATACGTGACCTACGAACTTTG
>JAGBYG010000106.1 GCA_017628875.1 Clostridia bacterium | reverse complement strand
TTTCTTGTTTCAAACTAACTCCCCGATAAATCAAAATTTGAAGACATTCCCGGCAACGTCACAGACCGTAGGGGCGATTCACGAATCGCCCGTCAGCGACAAATTCAAATTTGAAAGCGGGTGCACGGAGGCCCCTTGAGGTTGATTATGTTATCAAATCGCTCGACAAAAACGTATTGACACATTACGTTAAAATGTGTTAAAATAAATAAAAAATGAAAGGAGATTTGTACTATGAAAAACACAAATCTTAAACTTAATAAAACAAAACTTGTTGCGAAATTGATGCTTGTTGTTATTTTGGCGGTAACTATATTGACACTAACTGCTTGTCCGGGTGGATACGGAAGTCGAGTAAATAGAAGTGTATTGCTTGATACTAACAACGATTTTGTGAAATTTATAGAGCGCTACAACTCTAAAAATGATGGGGTTGTCTATACATTTATTGCATTTGATTTTGATAGTTACGCAAAAGTAAAATTATATAAATACGAATTAAATACTGTGTGGAAAGCTGGATATGATTTGAATAAAATGTATGACAAAAATCATTCGGATGGTTTTGGATGTAATGCAATTTTTCATATAGATGAAATTAATGCACAGATTCAATGCAAATATTCAACTAAAAATTACAATTTTTATCAAAATGATAATATATCATTTGATTTTATTGAAAGTTATCAAGCTTTTGCTCCTGACGGTGTGCGTGAGGAATATGCAGACCTACGAACTTTTAATTTTGAAACATTAGATTATGATAGGTATTACGAATATATGTATGTCTATAAAATTAGTATAAACCAAAAAGAAGAAGTGACCGTTAAAATCACTTTGGAAAATGAAATCACAAGAGAAAAACTTGATGAAATAGTTCAACTTTTGGTTGATAATATCGTAATAATTAATACGGAGGAATAAAAAATGACAAAATCGAACAAAACAAAGCTCATCGCGAGATTGATTCTTGTTGTGATTTTGCTGACGAGCACTTTAACACTTGCTTCGTGTGGAAATAAAGGATTAGAAAATGGATTTAATCCCAAAGGTCGTTTAAATACGTTTATGTGTGCATATAAAAGTGACAAAACTGAATTCGATATTGATGATGTTACATTGACTTTTTATTATGGAGGACATTATTGGGATTATATAAGTGGGCAAAAGGTTGATTATTCTGAAAATTTGGAGTGTGAATGTTTTGAATTATATTTTGAAAATGAAAATGGTGATATTTATTTGATAAAAAAAGTTGAGGAAAATTTTATTTCTGACAAATATCTTATTACTCCTGATTACAAAAACTATGATTTGTTATTTTTTTATTATTCGGATATGACACCAATATTTTCTCATAGCGAAGAAATAAAAATTCCCAGAGAGTTATTTACAGATGAATCAGGAACTATCGTTTTTAAAATTTGTTCCAAAGAGCTTGTATATGTAAGCAATAGAGATTATGTTGATGACGATTCTTATGTTATTACAGGCATTTCAATACATTACAAAAAATCGGGTGATAAAATTATTCTTTCTGCCAAAGGTAATTAAAAAATCGAGGATAATGTGAAAAGAACGGAAATAGAAAGGTAAATTTATATGAAAGAAGTAAAGAGAATATTAACAATAACAATATGTTTTTTACTTGTGGTGAATAGCATATTATTTCCCAATATGCTTAAATTGGATACATTTGCAGAAGAAAATGCTGATGAAACCGAAGTTATAGATTTTGAAACTCTCGAAAGACAAATTTTGAATAGTGAAAGATGGTGTAATGCTACAGATAATGGAGTGAATGTTTCTTTGGATATAGGCAATAGGTGGTTTCTGCCAAATTAAGATATAGTAGTTTTATACATTACTTCAAATGAAGAAGAAATTACCGACTTTGATTATAGCGCAAGTGGATTTGAGGTTGTTGATATTGAAATTGATGAAGAAAATAGCAGTAGAATAACAACAGAATTGAATTGTTTGCCCAACCAAGAAGAATATTTATTAAATATACCCATTACTGTTGGTGAAGAAGAAACTAACGTGCGGTTGATTAAAGATACTTAATTCCGATGATGAAATTATCATTATAATGGGCAAAAATCCCGAAATTGAAGAAGAAACTGAATATCTTTACATAAATTTATCCCCCAAACGCGTGGCGTTTGGGGGATTGTTATATGTATTCTGTTTATTTGAAATTTAAGCAAATGCGTTTTCGTCGATATAGACCTTGGAGATGTCTGCGCCGAGTTCTCGGAGCTTGCCTACGATGTCGAGGTAGCCGCGCTCGATGGTGAAGATGTCCGTTACCTCGGTTGTACCTTCTGCCACAAGTCCTGCGATAACGATAGCCGCGCCTGCACGGAGGTCGACGGAGCGAACTGACGCGCCGTGGAGTTTTTCCACACCCTTGAAAGCCGCAAACGGCTCGTTTACCATTACGCTTGCGCCCATTTTTTCAAGCTCGTGAACGTATTTGAAGCGATTTTTCCAAATCGTTTCATAAACCGTGCTTTCACCGTCTGCAATAGCAAGAAGCGTTGAAAACTGCGGGTGCATATCCGTGGGGAAGCCGGGATAGGGAAGTGTTTGGATATTTGTGGGCTTGAGCTTTCCCGTTGAGCGAACTGTGAGGTAATCATCGTGCGTTTCAATTTCAACACCCATTTCAACAAGTTTTGTCGAAATAATTTCAAGGTGCTTGGGAATTACGTTTTTGATATTGACCTCGCCGCCCGTAGCCGCTACCGCGCACATATAAGAGCCCGCCTCGATCATATCGGGGATTATATCGTAAACGCATCCGTGGAGCTTTTCAACACCGTTAATCTTGATAATGCCCGTACCTGCGCCCTTTATATCCGCGCCGCAGGTGTTAAGGAAGTTTGCAAGGTCAACTATATGTGGCTCGCGAGCCGCATTTTCAAGAATCGTCTGACCCTCTGCAAGCGTTGCCGCAAGCATAAGATTTACCGTTGCACCAACTGAAACGATGTCGAAATATATGTGATTTCCAACAAGACCGTCAGGAGCTTCTGCATAAACGTAGTTTTCGTCCTGCGAAACGGTTGCGCCAAGTGCTTCAAAGCCCTTGATGTGCATATCAATAGGACGTGTGCCGAAATTACATCCGCCGGGGAAGGCAACCTTTGCCTTTTTGTATCTTGCAAGCTCTGCACCAAGAAGATAGGTCGAGCCCCTCATTCTTGAAACAAGGTCAAAGGGGGAATCTCCGCCCTCAAGGTTTGTTGTATCAATTTTTACCGTGGTTTCGTTGAGATATTTTATTTTCGCGCCCATAGAGGTAAGAATATCAAAGGACATAGTTATGTCACTTACCTTTGGAACGTTTTCAATTATACATTTATTGCCTGTGAGAATGGTTGCGAATATAATGGGGAGTGCGGCGTTTTTCATACCGTTGATGTAAACGTCGCCAAAAAGCTTGTTGCCACCGTTGATAATAATTTTCTCCATATGTAATCCTCCAAAAAAATATTGGCAGTTATATTTTAGTTATCTAAATGTAGTATAACATATAACTGCCAAAAATGGAATAGTTTTTTTGCGATTTAATTAATTTTTTGTTAAATTTTTGAGTTTAAGTAAATGGAAAAATAAATTGAGCTTTATCGGGGAGTTAGTTAAGTTAAGACCGCTCACGCCGCTGGGGCGCGCGCCTCTTTTCTTGCCTGCCTCACAGCAGTCATTTGCTAACGCAAAATCGAAAAGTGAAAAAGCGCGGCAAAACAATCGCGTGGGTTAG
>JAGBYG010000105.1 GCA_017628875.1 Clostridia bacterium | reverse complement strand
TGGCGTTCAACTAATTCTTCGTAAGGCGTTGCCAAAAATGCTTCTGCATCCTCTTCACTCACTTCAAGAAACGGAATGTTGCATTTGTTACAATGCTCCCATATAGCAGATCCTATAGTGCCGCCAACGATAACATTCTCGTAAAAAACGCCATCTTCACACCAGTCGCCGTCAAAAATATCGTGTGCAAGATCCTGCACCGACGGGGAAATATAATATTTGCGAATTCCAAGATATTCACTATTATCTCCTGTAATAGCGCCGCAATTATTATTTCTCAATATAGTATAGGTTGTTCTATCAAAGGCATTTTCTCCGATACTGCGACAATTTTTTCCGATCATAATGCCCGACACGTTTTTTGCATCCGCAAATGCATACTCTCCTATCTCTTCTACCTCATCAGGTACAAAAAAGATATCGCAAACCTTACCTGCGGGATATTTGATGAGCTTCTTTTTGCCGACAGTATAGATAACTCCATTTTCACTAATGAAATTTTTGTTTTCACTTGAAACGAAAAAACGAATTGCGTTATCGTAATTACGAATGAAATTTGCCTCAATCTCCTCACAGGATGCGGGAATATTCACCTCGGTAATAAAATCATATTTCGTCAAATCACCATAAAATGAGCCGTGTCCTATCTTCGTTACACCTTCAGGAATGTTTATCGTATCGCACAACCCTGTAATCACGCCATTTTCGTCTATATTAAAAATATTTAAACCGTTATTTTTCATACTTGTACTCCAACCTCAAAAATATAGCATTCCGAAGTCGCCCAAATCTTCATTACGTTCCTTCCAATCGAGCCAGATCTTTATCTCTTCCTCAGAATTGCCTACTACCTCAAATTTTATTCCGTTTGCATTGGCAAATATCTCTGCGTTTGAACCGAGCTCGCCACCGATAATCATTTTTTGGTAATTTTCCGTATGATACTCATATTCCTTACCACTCCATCGCCCTTCTTCGCGCACAAAAGCGTTTTCTTCAATCTGAGTTGTAGGCGGAATATAAATCTTCTCAATATCCGTGTAAGAAAATGCCCCGTTCTTTACAAGCTTGACACTATAATGCAAGAATATACCTTTGACAACCGCACAATTCGCAAATGCTTTAGCTGGAATCACCTCGTTATAAATATCCGCATACTCCGGTAATATAGACCCTTGAAACGCACTTTCACCAAGTTCACATGAAGGAATCTGAGTGTTTTTCAAATTGGAAGAGCAACAAGCTCTATCAGAAATGCGACGGAGTGTACTTGGAAACATGATTTCTTTTGCGTTGACAAAGCAGCAAGAATCCTCGCAAAGTTCATAAACCCCCTCTGCAATCTCCACGGTTTTTCTGTAGTGAGAAGGTGGCAGATAAATCAACCTTGTACCGTCGGCAGAATACAAAATACCATTTTTACTTTGATAGTGTGGATTCCCTTCGCAAATATGAATTTCTTCCAGCCTATGCGGACGGGACTCTATCTCTCCCCAAATATTATGGTGTTGTTTTGTCGAGGTGTCATACGATTGGCGAAGAGCAGATGGCTCAAAGCACTCAATGGTATTAGGAAGCATCAATTTTTTCATGTTTTCCAGTGGAGCAAGTGCCAAGGGAGCTATCCGTTTCACACCGCAAGGAATACGTATCTCTTTGCTGAAGCCAACAAAAGATCCGTTTTCAATTTCGAAATTATTGACATCATCGGGCAAAAGAGTCCGATCTTTCATATCTTTCATTTTATTTTCACTCATGTTATTTGCTCCTTGGAAAAATAATTTTTTGATTAATAATTAATTATCAAAATGCTAAACCAGAAAACGAAATGATTTGTTCAGGCGGTTCCAATGTTTCAACCACCTCACCGTTTTCGATAATCTCTAACCTTACATGTCTCATTTTTTCTTTGGCATATTGTTCCATATATGAACCGCGAGGCACACGAACAACAACACCATAATAACACACAGGAAAATGTTCTTCCACTTCTGTAATGCTTGCGGGAATCAGGACAGTGCCTTTGACATCAGAAAGCGCAAACACACCAAGCACCTCAGTGCGGTCGGGTATGGTATAGAAATCCTCTGAGATTTTGGCGTGTACAAGCTTTTTACCATCTTTAGTAAATATAGAACCATCCACCGACTTATAATTAGGGTTGTCGGGGGATACCTCCGCCTCATAGAACAATCCGCCCCACTTGAACTGTGGTTCGATATTCGTAACAGAAGAAGGAATGCATAGCTTTTCAAAAGGGCCGTCAGATAGTTGGAAAGCACTCTCACCAATAGACGATATACTCTTCGGCAAAACTCCTTGAACCTCTACCGCGCCCGGAGCATATGTCAAAAGCTCTCCTTCGCGACTGCACAAATGTCCTTCTATTGCTACATATTTGGGATTTTCCTCCGAAACAATAAATTCTTCAAGGTCGGGAGTAGGACCGTCAAAACACTCGCTCAAGATACATGTCATAGTTGATGGAATTACAACCCTCTTGCATTGTGATAAATTAATACGATCATCAGGATCATTGATAGCAATTACACCTTCGGGGAAAATAAGCTTATCAGCAAACTCGCCCAACTGTATAACATTTCCGTTCTCATCTACAACTATAATTTTCTGAAAAGCTAAAAGATATTTATCAACATTCTCATCGGGTAGAGGAGTTTTCATAAAATCTTCAATCTCATCCTCTTCGATAACATGAAATCTCAAACCGTGCTTATCACAGTATTTTTGAGCCGCACTGCGCCCTGCTCCTCCAATCACTATCTCATTATCGATATACGGACACTCAAAACCGTAAACCTGCACAAAAAATGGATATGTATCATCAGGGAATCCCTCAACACCTGCGGCAAAATATACATGACGCAGTTTTAGAGTATTAATAAACGCACTTTTGCCGATTGATATACAATTATCACCCACCTTCAAACACTGCAAATTTTTGGCATATTCAAAGGCAAGGCGTTCAATGTAGCGCACACGACTGTCAACCTCATAATAAAGCTGTGGTTTTGCGGGACAGTATTTTACAAGTGTTTCGTAATCATTTGTGTAAAGAACATCATCCTCTGCAACATACCATTTGTTGTTTTCATCAACTGTGATGCTTTCTAAATTCTGACATCCGTAGCTATAGGAGTGATTTTTACCACTGAATGCTGCAGGGCTGATTTTTTGAACATTGGCTCCGATATGTACGCTTTTCAAATTTGGATAGTCATCAAAAGCAAGATCTGCAAGCTCGGTAATATGGTTGCCTATAATAATTTTCTCAACTTTTTCTCGTCGGTATCGATTAATTTTTCTATTGGAATTCTTAACAATAATATCCGTCATCGTATTCCGCCAAGACGAAGCAACGATTATAAGCACCCCATAAGCAAATCTAATACGATAACCCTTATCGCTCTCATCAATGAAAAATTCGGTTTCACATTCAATCTGCTCACGTATTTTTTGGCAGAGCTCATCTTCGCTTGCGGCATAAAAATGCTCCACCTCATCTTCATCAACTTCAATAAAGTCAATATTTCGTTCGTTACAGTATTCCTCAATAATAGAACCTCTCGCACCACCGACAACGCTAATAGGATAGTAAAGTCCACCATCATCACCGCCCACGTCAAATATCTCACTCTCAAGCTCGGTGACTGTTGGTGGGATATAAATCGTTTTTCGATTAAAAAGTCCGTCACTCTGCAAGCCACGATTTCCAATTTTGGTAACATTCTTGCCAATATCAATGCGAATAAGCTCTTTCGCATCTGCAAAGCATTCCTCGGCAATTTCAGTTACAGAGTCAGGAATTGTATAACGAGTCTCGCCTTGCTTATTATACTTGACGATTATCTTTTTATCCTTAGAAAATATTACTCCGTCTTCGATAAGATAATTTTCGCTTATATATTTCTTTCTGTATTCTGCTATGGTTGATTTATTGGCAGGTGAATACTCATCTTCAGAGTGCAATACCTCTGCCTCCCAATTACAATGTGGGCAAATAAACCAATCGTTAAAGGTTTCGTTGCCACAAATAGGACAATGAATAATTTGTCTGCCTAAATCAAGACACATCTGATATTCGTCCTCGCCTATTATGTCTATTAATTTTTTCTTTGTATTCATTTAATGCCTCATATATTATCTGCCAAGCAACATACCAACCGCATTACCGCGTGCAATAATTTTGCCGTAAAAATCAACGGTTACGTCGCGGTTTTTTCTGTAATAACCGAGTATTACGCGGTTAAAATTCTTAACAATAATATCGCCGTTTGGCATATGTTCATAATATCCTATAATCAGGAATCTGCTGTCTTTAATTACTTCTTCTCTTCCCATAATTTTTCTCCTTTTCTAAAAACGTACTATTACTTTTTCGATATGAACCACTTTAGCATTTCACGTATCATCATTAAAACACATCTATATCAAAGGGCTCGCTCAAAAGTTCTATACCGTATTTTTCTGCAAAATCCTTAGCTTTTTCTTGATCTTCAAGCTCCGACATTTCATACTCGCAAGAATTATTTAGATATACTCCGAATTGATAAGCGCTTAAAAGCAGATTTTGAATATCACTGCGCAGCCATTCATTCGCTTCGTACGCTTTATATTTGGTGAGGAAATCGAGCAACGACGTGTAATACGCTTCAAATTCTTCGGCGTCTTCAATTTCAATTCCTCCGTCTGTTAAAGAACACAAATCGTAATTATCCGGAATCAATGATATGGCGCAATTATCAGAAAGAGTGCTGATAAGCGCTGGGAAACGGTCTGTTTTAACATTCAATAACAAAACAATTGCAATATGCTCGTCATCAGGATAAGCTCGGTGCGCTTCTTCTAAAAAGTCCACTATCGCTTCGTAGTCAAAATCATACCAACTAAATATATTATTAACAAGCCTTGAAACATCCATTTTCGACATTAGCGAAACCGCTTTGTCCCTATTTTCAAGAGAAGGAACCTCGATCCAATTATCTCCATATATGTCAAACTCCCTTCCAAAAAGATATAAACAGAACAGCATGTTGTAAGCTTTCTTTTTTGCCTCATCAAATGTGGTAGCAAGCAGCGCCGCTTCAAGTGCATTTGCCGATGCTTCGTCCACATTCTCGGGATCATAGCAAAGATAAGATAGAATATCTGCTACGTCATACTCATCCTTAACTGCTTCGGCTACAAACGTTTTAAGCTTTTCCAGATCAGGCACGGCAACATCTACTACTTCATAGTTACCTTCATCGTAATTATGCAACACAAGCTTACCTGTTCCATATGTTTGAATCAATCTCACTATTGCTTCCGATACACGCACTTCGTCTTTGGATTTAAGACAATTCAAAAGAATTCTTTCAACATCAGGTTTCTTACCAATACTCTCGCATGTTTCAAGATAGCGTCTTAAACTCCTATTAATACCTCTATAATACCAATGCCAATATGGACTGTCCTCTTCGCATAAGCACTCGTCAAGGAATACACTTACACCTTCAGCGGGAGATGTATCTCCTTCGAGCGCTTGAGAAAAGCAAGCATAAGCCTCTTCGTATCTGCCCATTTCATCAAGAAGATAACCGTAATGCGCGCTCGCATCTCCAAAAACATCTTCTTCATTTGCTATTTTCTTGTAAAGCTCTTCGGCTTCATCATATATGCCTTGATCATAAAGCTCGTCGGCAAGAAAAAGCGTATCCCAATAAAAATCATCATCTTCTGTAATGAAATCTTCATCATCTATGAATTCATCTTCGGAGTCTTCAGCATATGTGTACTCGGATTCGCCCCTCTCTACAGGTGTTGTGGGCCATTCATAATCCTCTTCTTTAGATTGAATTTGATATTTCTCACGCAAATGGTCTGCCAAAAGAATGGCAAATTCGGCATTATCGGGCTTTGATATTAATTTAAAATTGGGTTTGATAGGATAACCAAAATGTTCACTTAATATATTTCGAGAATCCTCCCTCCAGCTTTCTGCAGTGGTTTTCCAAAATTTTACGCGGATACGTTCTCTTGTAACTCCATATCTGCAAGCAAATGCTTCAAGGTAACCTTTTTGCCATGTGTTTGGATACTGTACCGCAACAAAAACAATCTCCTTTATGCAATCAAATACATCGCATCTCGGATCATCCATACCAAGCTCGACAAAAATTTGGTCAATCTCCGATTTAAGCTCAACAAGTATTTTTTCTTCAGTTTCATTTTTAATAATTTCACTCATGATAAATTCTCCTTTTTAACAGATGAATATAGCATTCAACATCAATCGTATATTGATGAGTCAAACTGTTCACTCAAAAGCTCCATGCCGTATTTTTTCGCAAGCGCCTCAGCTTTTTCTGCGTTTTGCAGATTCAAAACATAATTCGTATCCTTAAACCATTTAAAAGTTCCAAATTGATATGCGCTTAACAGTAACTTTTTTGTTGCATCACAGTAATCGCCCTCAGGATCATATTTACAAAAGAAATCAAGCAATGCAATATAATACTTTTCAATTTCTTCATCTTCAATCTCATCAGGACACAAATATTTACCAAACAATGCCTTATCGCCATGTGTAGCAATCAAAGCGCGCGCGCAAACATCAGAAATTTCACGAATAAGCTCAGCAAAGCGATCAGGTTCAACATATAATAACAATTGAAGTGCAACGTTCCAGTCGTTTGGACAAATTCTGTGTGCTTCTTCCAAAAGCTCCACAATTATTTCCCAATCATAATAATCAAACAAATCATTGACAAGTTGTTCCACATCCATATTCAACATGATTTTCGCAGCTTTATGTAGATTTTTAAAAGAAGGATAGTAAATCAAATCTTCATAATCGTTGTAATATGCTTCTCCTGATAAATACAACCAGAAGAAACTATCGTTGGCAAATTCCTGAGCTGCATCAAATTCAACTGCAAGCAGTGCCTCTTCAAGTGCTTGGGCGGTGGATTCGTCCATGTTCTCGGTATCAGGACAAAGAGAATCAATCATATCCCACAAATCATATTTGTCCTTAACCACTTCCGCTACAAATGTTTTAAGCTTATCCAAATCAGGCACGGCAACATCTACTGCCTCGCAATTAGAAAATACATAATTTCCCGTTCCATATAATTGAATTAACTTCGCTATTGCTGTCGATACACAAAGTTCATCTTTGGATTTAAGACAATTTAAAAGAATTCTTTCAACATCAGGATTTTTACCAATACTATCGCACATTTCAAAATAGCGGCTAAAGACTGCCTGATTATAGAAATAATGCCAATACGGACTATCCTCGTTGCAAAGGCACTCGTCAACAAATACACTTACACCTTCAGCAGGAGATGTATCTCCATTTAATGCTCTTCGAAAGCAAAAATATGCCTCCTCATATCTGCCCAATTTATCAAGAAGATAACCGTAATGCGCGCTCGCATCTCCGGCTTCATCTTTTTCGTTTGCTATTTTCTTGTAAAGCTCTTCGGCTTCATTATATCTGCCTTTTTCGAAAAGGTCATCTGCCAGATCAAGCGTATCCCAATAAAAGTCCATATAATCATCGGTTTCCGTTTTATCAAATTCAACGTTATCCATTTTATTTATTTCACTCATAGCTTTTCTCCTTTTCAAAATGCTTTAGAATTTGAATATTTCAACTCTAACTATGCTTATTTAAATAAATCCGCAATCTCGCATTCTTCCTCGCGTTCTTCAAGGAGCTCTAACAATCTGGGATTCAATTCTATATTCTTTACAGCTTCATAACGAATAAGCTCTTTTGCTTTGTTATGATTTTTAAGTACAGGAAAAACAATGTCACAAAACGAATCATCACTTTTGTACACGCCATCATAATAGAAACAGAAAAGAATTGCCTTTGCAAGTCCATTTTCTGCCCATTCGTCATCCTCGGGAGATTCTACCGCGCAAAGAGCAGTTTCCATAACTTTCTCAGCCATAATCGGCATTTCATTGCAATTGTGATAAATAAACTCATAATACAATGAGTATACCATATTGCGAACGTCTGTTTCGTCTTCTATGTTTTCACTAATAAACGCCTTAAACTTTTCCATATTGGGAAAGCCAGGAATACTTATTGCTCCCTTTCCCTCTATAACAAGCTCACCTGTGCCATATATCTGAAGCAGTGCAAATTTTGCTTCGTATGCTTCTTCATCAGCATTTATAACTTCCAAAAGAAGCTTTTCTGCATCAGCTCTGTTTTCATCTATCTTTTTTGCTAAATTAGTATTTTCCATAATAAATTAATTCTCCTTATATTTATAGCGCGTTTGCATATCATTTATAGATTTTATATGGGCGCATCCACTCACGGAATGCATCCATTGCTAATTCAGGTGTTGAATCTTTTTCAGTGCCATCAAAAATGCTTTTGCACTCATAACCTGATTTATCTACAAAATTATAGCTGTAAGACCAAGCAACACCGTGAAAGAACTTAAGTGCTGTATCGGAAGCGGACAACCAATACGAATAATTTTTCACCAAGCTAATCAACGCAAAATATCTATTTGTAGGAATTTTCTTTACAACTGTTTTGGTCGGTGTATCAAACCCCGTTGCATAGTTAATTTGAATTTGACCATTTGAAATCTCATAGGATTTAACGTATTCATAATATCTGCACATCATATCATTATTGTGCATATAAGAAATGAAAAAATTTTCAGCATAGGGTTCAAGAAGCATATTTCTCAAACGTTTCAAAGCGGAAAGAGTATTACCATGATCTTTAGGATCATAACATTTTCCACCTCGAGAATACATGTAAATAAACTCCTCAATAGCATTACAAATGGTTTCTTCGTTATAACCCTGAGATAATAAATCCTGAATTTTTCTTGAATAAATTTGGGCGCTCGTCTTGGACAAACCCTGTCTAATCAAATAATCTGCGTAATCTTGAATTAACATAATTCTCCTCCTATACCAACTATTTGTTTTTATCATTATATCACATTTTTTTCTAAATTTCAACAATCATTATAGATAATAAAATGAACTACTTTTGCAAAATTAGGTTTTGAAATTTACGAACATTTCAAAATCTCCTGCACCTGATTTCCAAGAAGTGTTTTTTCTTCAATCAAACGTTTAGTTATCTCATCAAGCTTAGCTCTGTTTTCAACAAGCAAGCGGCGAACTTTGTTATAGTAATTCTCCATTTCGGTAGCAACTCGAGAATCGCGTCTATCAAGCACTTCATCCGAGGGACTTGAGGAAAATACAAATTTATTAAAACCATAAGAGCAATAATCATCAACAAAACGATGAACAATGTCAAAAGCCCTCGACAAATCTGAATTTGCCCCCGTATCAACTACACCGTAGCAAATTTCGGTAGCTGCCTTCCCTGCAAGCAAATACATTACCCTTGTTTCCATCATCTCTTTTGAGTAGAAATAAAACTCATCTCTATGTATTGATGCCATTCCCGCAGCAAAGGAATCGTGATTAAGCGCGGTCACCAAATTGACACTTCCCGGCTCTAAAAGCTCGGCAACAAGAGCGTGTCCCGCTTCGTGACAAGCAACCAAAGGCAAAGCGCGAGCATCTTCTTCGAAGCTTTCGGGAGCTTTGAAAATAATGCGCAATATGGCTTTGATCATATCCCTCATCTCAACCTGATCTCTACCATCAAAGGCAGCATAAACACCCGCTTGATTTACAACTGTTTCAAGTTCAGCACAGGATCTTCCCTGCAAAAGTCGAGAAATTTGTTTAACGTCCATATCCGAAACAAAGGACTTCTTAGAAAGATAAAAAGCGACTATATCTTCTGCATCTTTTCCTTCAGGACATCTCAAAAACAAAACGCTATCAAATCTTCCTGCTCTAATTAAAGAGTCAGGGAGTTTTTTCAAATTGTTGGCAGTTGCCACTACAAACACCTGCTTATTCTTAACCTTGTCAATACAGGATTGCACCGTTACAAATTCCTCAGTATCCCTGTGGCGCTCGTCCTCGTTTGCAAATTTATCAAGATCATCCAAAAGAATAACGGAAGGTGCATTTTTCTCTGCCTCATCAAAGATTCTAACGATTTCATCAACAAAATCACCATTGGATTTATCTTTTCTGCAAATATATACTTTTCTGTTGCAAGACTCCACAAAGCAATTTGCAAGTGTACTTTTACCAACACCAGGCGCTCCGTGAAGGAGCAATCCATGGGGTTCTGTAACACCAAGAGCAGCATATTTTTGGGGGTAAATGAGCTGGTCGAGAATTCTCGAAAGCTCAAGCTTGATTGATTTATAACCTATAATTGATTCAAAATACATTTTCCATCCTCCATCATTCACACATTATTTATTAATACAAAAGCTCCACCAAAGCAATAAACTCTTCAATCATACCGTTAAAACTATGATCTGCTCCCTTTACACTTACAAACTTAAAATTTTCAATATTTGAGTTTTTCAGCTGCGAAACCTCGTCATAATCTTCATCATTTGTTCCATATACAAGGATTTTTTCTACTTGGGGTAAGTTTTTAAGTTTATTTTCAAAGTTTTCAAAGTATATATAAGACGAATTTACCCCAAGAAACTTTACCGTTTCAGGAAATTTACTCGCCAATTTAAGATTTTCATATGATCCGTCAGAAACTCCAACAAAATAAAGCTCAAAGTTAGAAAAACCTCTTTCGGCTACAACCCAACGAATTTCTTCTTCGTCAGGTGCTTCACATATAGGTTCTTCAGGATTGGAGGCGCAAATAACGGTAGCACCCAATCTTTCGTGTACTCTTTCTGCCATCTTAATATATTTATCCTTATAACCTCCGGCGCTTGCGCCCGCACCACCTTTAATGAAAACAATTTTCTCGTTACCTAAAATAAATTTGTAATCAAAACCATCATCAGAATAATCCCACGCCTTTTCTGTGTCGGCAAATAAATCTTCAGTTGTTTTTATATTTGGTTTATGTGAATTCATATACTCTCCTTTATGGTAACTAAAATTTTTCGGTTAGTCCCTTTTCATCCAGTAACCTATATCTTCGCAATAGGCATCTTTGGTTTGAGAATGTTTTTTAAAGGCAATTATAAATTGCTCATTTAGTGATACATCTTCAAAAGTTAAAACGCCTCTCGACACAGGATCTCCGTTTATAGTTTCAAAACGATATGTTGAAGGATATCCCGATGAATTGGTTTTTTCAGTTTTCACCTCAATATAAGGTGACGTGATTTTTGATATAATATATCGTTGCTTTGTATTATTACTGATTACTATTTTACCTATAAAATCTGATAATTCCATTTTTCTCTCCTTTGCGGAACAAACTATAACCTGTAAGGTATAGTTGTCAAATGACAACTATACCGTGTGCGCGCTGATAATCCTGCAAGCGTTTCAAGGCGCAAGAGTAAGCATTGTGGTGGGCGGTATTAATTTCTTTTTTAAATCCGTGCTCAAAATCAGCAATGCGGTTATCAAGATCTTTATTAATCAAAGAATCCATAGATTCGATTTGACGAATTCTCAAGATATACTGCCAAACGGTGCTCTCTTTGTATTTGTTCAAAGAAAGCAAGTAATCATAAAATGCTGTTTCTGCATGGTTATTAAAAATTCTCTTCATGGTATTAATTCCTTTCAAATTTAAATATTTTTATCACTCAGTGATTGTGTATAGATTATATCATTTTATTCGGTGTTTGTAAATAGGTATTTTGTACAATCTTAAATTTTTATTTTGGTTATTTTTAACAAAGATAACTGAATTTCTCACTTTAGGGGGCATTTGTAAGATTTCTTAGCCCCCAAAATATAAGTTAATATGTTATATACAAATAGCCATCTATAATTGCATTGGGATTGAGAAATGTCTTTTTACCCGCAGAACCAAAATCAATCACAAGTTCATTGCCATTCATTTTTTTCACAATTCCTTCTCCAAAAGATTTATGGTAAACCTTATTACCCTCCTTAACCGATATGGGAATTGCTTTATGCTCTTTATTAGCAAAGTAATCACCAAAAGAAATTTGCCAAGGAATAGAGTCAATTATTTCAAACCGACCTCTAATATATTCAAGATCTATCCTATCCATTTTATCAAAACTCATCTCTGAATAATAGCAAATATTATTTAATTTATATTTTGCCTCAGCATAATCAAGTTTTTCCGCTTGCTTTAATGCTTCAATTGCTTTTTTGTAAAACTTTTTAGCATTTTCAAATTCGAAACTTTCGTAATTAATTTTGCCGGAGTGCAAAAAACCTCTCGCCGCAAGCAAAAACCAATTGGCTGCAATTTTTTTATTAGCTTCAACACCCTTGCCCTCAAGATGCATTAATCCAAGATAATATTGAGAGGTGGGATGCCACATATCCGCAGCTCCCCTAAACCATTCCAAAGCTTCACTATAATCCTGTTCCACTCCGCAACCGTGAAAATAGCATTCTCCTAAATCATTCATTGCGTGTGGAGAATCATTGCTTGCAGCACGCAAAAACCAATTTATAGCTTCGGATTGGTTTTGCTCAACCCCAATACCGTGAAAATAATGGTAACCCAACTCATATTGTGCCAAGGACATATAGTAAGCTGCCGCCTCATACGCATCGTACTCCTCATCGGTGTAATCGTCTCTCTCGCCATCATAGGGGTTAGTTATCTCGGCAAGCTTTTTCCACCAAGAAATCGCCAGATCAATATTCTTATCGATTCCCTCTCCTCTTAAATAGGCATATCCCAAATCAAGCTGCGCTTGAGGATCGCCCTGTGTTGCTCTAAATATCAATTCATTAATGTTCTTCATCTTTACGTCTCCTTTTCTATCAATAAAAAATTATATAAATAATGTAAATTTGTATAATATTGCTTTGAGTCATCAAATATTCAATTTTCAAAGAACATAATGTATTACTGTGTGGTATTAATCTTACATCACTCAGTGTTTGTAATTATATCACAATACCGTATATTTGTAAATTGACATTATGCACAATATTTTATTTTTATTTTTGGTTGTTTTTTACAATTTGAAATGAATTAATCATTTGTATTAGAACTTCTTTATATTTTCAAACACAAAAAAACATACCGAGTCAAATATAACTCGGTATGCTTTTAATTTATTAATCAAGGAGTTACTGTTTTAGATCCCTTTGATGAGTTTAAAGATCGTTCCATAATTGTTAATGAAAGTTTGGACAAAAATTCAGTTATTTCTTTTATCAATTCATCCTCATCAATAGTAATCATCTTATCTTTATAATTACGCAAAACAGTACGATTATCTAATTTTTTGTGAATTGTTTTGTATGTTTTTCGGAAATCCAAAATATCCGTACTCAATGCTTCAAGAGTAGGCATAAGAGATATACATTTTTTAAGTTCCTTTTCAATTGGGTTATCGTGATCTAAACTGAGTTCGTCAATCTTAGGTGCATGCAATTTAACATACTTAGCAGGGCCTTTGCCCGGAACTTCTGTAAACACAGTATAAACATTTCCCTCTTTTTCAAAATAAGCATAACCATCTGTTGCAAGCATAATACGACTTACATCTTTGAAATAGAAATACTCCCCTTTTGCATTGTATATAACTTTGATTTCATCAATCATTTTATCAAATAATGAAATCTTTTTTCGATTAGCTATGCCATTAATAATATTAATAGGAAATGTTCCGAAATCATAAATTCTATCTTGTGTTGTCAAACGACTAAGAAATTTGCTGCGTAAAGTTCTATGGTTATAAATCGCTGTAAACTTGACACAAATTCCTATATGCTTAACCCAAGTTTGACCACTAACAAAAGCTAAAAGAACGTGAGCAGAGCTTTGCATGTCACGAAGATCTTTGCGCTTAATATCACATTCAGTATCAGCCAAAGCATCAGTAATAGCATCACATAATTCCTCAACGTATTTTGTTTGTATAATTGCATCATCACAAGAAGCCAAACGATCCCAAAAATCACTCATACCCGGAAGCGAACATGCCTTGTTGATATAGCTAACATATTTATTTGCTGAGTTATGTGTGTGTTTTGTAACGGTTTCTAAAAAATGCTTATAAGATAACTTGAATTCTTTGGTAGTCATAATATTTCTCCCTATGTATATTATTTTTCATATTCAAAATTTTTCAACATTATACCCAAGTGTATTCACCACATACTTAATTAATCTCTCGGTATTATCAATACCCCACTGAGTACAAACAATAACCCTTTCACCAGAGGGCAAACTAATTATTTCATTATCATCAACAAAATATCGCTTCACTCCACCAATTCCCTTATATTTGTCCGAAACGGAATCAATAAGTTTCACCACTCCAAGACTTCCCTGTAATTCACTTGGAAATGCTTTTTCTAATTCTATAATAGTATTGGGGCGATAATCTTCCACATATTTTTGAACGATAGCAAGAACAAGTCTGCTCTTTTTATAGATTACCCCTTCAAAGAAATATCTTGAAAAATCTTTGTTTTTGCGCTCAGTTTGAGCCACAACCTTTCCCTTTTCAGGAATATCATCAAGCACGGCTTCTCCAAACTTATTCAACGCCGCTCTTGCATTTGCCCAGTTGCGATTATTCTCATCACCAGCCATTTTCATGCTAATAAAACAGCTCAATTGTTCAATATGATTATATGCATTCAACAGGGGGCTGTTCGGCAAAATCGTCTGCTCATTCACTCCCTCTATCAAATTCTTAGGAAGCATTTCACTTTCTTCGCACTCACCTATATATGCTTTATAAAACATATTCCAAATCTTGCGAACTCTCGTGCAGTAATCATTAGCAGTATAGCTTGACTTGCCTTGAGCTATCATATATGAAGTAAATTTATTTTGCAATTGCAACTCGTCACTTATTTTCTCTGTGGGCGCTATGTATGAGTTCATAAAGCCCTGCGAATGTGCATTGTAATTTATATCATTATCATATATAATATTATTTTCATCAATTTCGCTATAATCCATTTGCTCAAGGTCATAAATAACCGCGCGTTGTATTCCAATTATTTCACAAAATGTTCCAATGATTTTATCAATAAACATTAGATCCTCAGAATTTTCCACATTTTCTACCAATTCATTAATTAATCTAAGGTTGGCACAAATATAATCGTCCTCTTTTCGTGTAGAATTGTATTCGTACCACTCAATTTGTTCATCTATTTTGTTAGAGATAGTACTCTGGTTAGATTGAGATAAGTTTGTTGATTTTCCAGAAAATGATTTTGATTTCATAGTTTTACCTCCTAAATATATTTTCAAATACCTATTACATTATGATTGTATCACAATTCTCAAGTGATGTCAATAGTATTTTAACAATTTCCAAGTGATTTTTTATTTTCAAACAAGTCTTAAATTTTGTTGCTAACAATGTAGAGTGGAATTATGATTAAAATTGCAATATGTGATGATGAACAAGAGTATCGTGACTTAATAGAACAAATGCTTAATCTTGTATATGAGGGGTCACCCTCGCGGATGCGCATTGTTCTTCCTATCTCTTTTGGAATGACTACTCTGCCAAGGTCGTC
>JAGBYG010000010.1 GCA_017628875.1 Clostridia bacterium | reverse complement strand
GGCTTACGTGCTCATTCCAACAATCTTGGTACTTTTCAAAGATTACTTTTTGTTCTTCGGTTAATAGCTTCCCTAAATCCTCATCGTGCCTTGCTATATAACTGATAAGCTCCTTCATTTCCTTCGAGTTGTTTCTGCTATCCTCTTGCGGAATTATATTACCGTGCCATAGCTCTTTTATCATACTTTTCATAGGTTGTGCCTCCTTTTCTGTCAGCACAACAACATACCACAGAAGAGAGAGGAAGTCCAGCACTTTTTCAAAAATAAATATAACTTTTTTCGCCGGGCGTTTTCTTTGCTTACTGCACCGCAAGTTTTGAGGACTGACCACTTATTTCTGTAACCCTTTTTCTCATAGCAACCTAAATTGATTTTTTTCAAACTCTATTAGTCCTTCATTGCGCATTTTACAAAGTTCGTTTGACATCGCGCTTCTGTCAACAGACAGAAAATCCGCAAGCTGTTGACGGTTGAACGGAATGGTAAAGCTTGATTGATTCTGTCGCTTGGCTTCCTCGGACAGGTAGGAGATCAGCTTTTCTCTCGTGGTGCGCTTGGAGATGTGACCAAGCTTTTGCACGAGAGTTCTGTTCTTTTCGGATATGGCAAAGAACAGATTTTGCACAACCATAGAGTGAAACCTACAAGCGGAGGAACACACAGTTATAATTCTTCGCACATCGAAAAATATTACCGCGCTATCTTCAACAGCAACTACATCGTTAAGCAAAGCACCGCTTTCGGGAGCTATATATGCTTCTCCGAACATCTCGCCCACGGCAATTCGATTGATGATTGCACGGTTGCCCCAATAATCATCTCGCTGAATATGAAGCTCGCCGTCCACAAGCACCGTGATACAGTTCAGATGCTCACCTTGACGAAGCACATATTCGCCTTTTTTATATGTGTGTAACCTCGCATCAAGACAAGACAGCATCACGCCAATTTCTTCGTCAGTAACTCCGGCGAACAGCTTCGTTCTTTTCAGTATGGGAATATATTTCTTCATAAAAATCTCTTTTCCGTTGTAAATACAACCGACTTGTTTCTTTTATTGTACTATAATATCAGTGTAATGTCAAGAGCTTTGGATGATTTGGAGGTGTAAGATGAAGCCGAAAATTAAAATCACCTTGATTGACAGAAAAGGTGAGCATTCTTGTCACAGAGGACATCGTATTGGCGATAGCTTTGATTACGACACCGAACGCGGCAAGCTCTGTCCTATGGCGATGCACGTTGCATTTCCTTACATTGACATTTTAAGATACGGAGGAAAACCTCCCTTGGCAGAATGCGGTGAGATCCGCTTTTGTTGCCCTGATAGCGATGTTATCAATATTTTTAAGATTGAAAAGGAGTAGTATGTATGATTAGAAAAATTATTAAGATCGACGAAGAAAAATGTAACGGTTGCGGTGCGTGTGCCGCCGCTTGTCACGAGGGAGCTATTGAGATGATAAACGGCAAGGCACATCTTACCCGTGAGGACTACTGTGACGGGCTGGGCGACTGCCTTCCTGCGTGTCCTACGGAAGCGATTACCTTTGAAGAACGTGAAGCACCTGCCTATGATGAAGCGGCTGTGCTTGCTTCCAAAGCGAAAAAGAATGATACTTTGCCTTGCGGATGTCCGGGAACGCAATCAAAGTCTATTAAGCGCAGTGAATGCTCTTGCTCCACTACAAGTACACCTGCTGTAAGCCAACTGTCGCAATGGCCTGTTCAGATCAAGCTTGTTCCCGTAAATGCACCGTATTTTGACGGAGCGAACTTGCTTGTAGCTGCCGACTGTACCGCTTACGCATACGGCAATTTTCATAACGAATTTATTAGAGGACGCATCACGCTTGTAGGTTGTCCCAAGCTCGACGAAGGAGATTATGCCGAAAAGTTCACGGCAATTTTGGCAAACAACAACATAAAGAGTATCACCGTAGTGCGTATGGAAGTGCCTTGC
>JAGBYG010000104.1 GCA_017628875.1 Clostridia bacterium | reverse complement strand
GACTTATATCCTTCGTGATTGAGCTTACCACCGTAGATGTCGGTAGCTTCAGCTTCAATTCCAAATACGTCTTTTGCGTCCTCTTCGTTGGAGATGCAAACGTCAACGTACTGGCAAAGCTCTGTCATAGCAGCTCTTGCCTGATCTCTTGTCCAGAGCTTACCGCGGTAGTTAAGGTCGCAGGAAATCTTGATGCCACGGGCTTTAGCTGCCTTACAAGCATCCTTACAAATTTCAACAACATTCTCACCAAGTGCGGGAGTGATACCTGTGAAGTGGAACCAATCAACACCCTCGAAAATAGCATCCCAATCGAAGTCGGATCTGGAAGCCTTTGCGATAGCGGAGTTTGCGCGGTCATAGATACATACTGAACCTCTCTGGGAAGCACCCTTCTCGTTGAAGTAGATACCCACTCTGTCGCCACCACGAACGATCATAGATGTGTCAACGCCATATCTTCTAAGGCTGTTTACAGCTGCCTGACCAATTGCGTGTGCGGGTAGTTTAGTAACGAACGCTGCGTCGATACCGTAGTTAGCAAGAGAAACGGAAACGTTAGCTTCACCGCCGCCGAATGTGAATTCAACGTGGTCGCACTGAACAAATCTCTCATAGTTATAGGGTTGAAGTCTGAGCATAAGCTCACCGAATGTAACAACTCTTTTCATTTTTTTCTAATTTCCTTTCAAATTTATATATTTAAACGGGGATAAATTAGTGACAAATGTGGAATGCGAATCCGCCGATTTCGTCAGCAAGATAGATGAATGTCATCTTGCCTGCCTTGTCAAAACGAGCGGTTGAGTGGTCGAACTTAACGCCGCGACGTTCAAGGTGATAAACAGCGCGCTCAACGTTGTTTGTCTGAATGCCAACGTGACCGTGTGTGCCTTTTCCTGCGGTGTGCATAATTTCGATTGACTCGGAAGCAAAGGTTGAAGCACTTGCAGCTCTTGTGCCAAGACCGAAAATGCCGTCAATAGCATTTGCGTCGGAATCAGCCGCATCCTTGCTTACTTCGTTGATAGCCATGTGCTTGAACTTAAAGCCGAGCATTGTGTCAACTGCCTGACGAACGAGCTTTGTGATGCCGTCGAAATCGCCCGCCGCGATCATATCCGCCTTAACCATCCAGCTACCACCGCAGCAGATGATCTTGTTAAAGGAGAGATAATCGTTTACGTTGTTGGGGCCAATTCCGCCCGTGGGCATGAATGTAACTGCACCATAGGGAGCGCTCATTGCCTTGATCATATTGATACCGCCTGACTGTTCAGCGGGGAAGAATTTAACTGTTGTAAGTCCCAAAGAGAGCGCCTGCTCAATGCCTGTGGGATTGTTGATGCCGGGAACGATGGGACAACCCTTTTCCTGACAGTATTTAACGATTTCGGGATTGAATCCGGGGCTAACGATGAATTTTGAACCCGCCTCAATAGCCGCATCAACCTGCTCTTTTGTAAGAACTGTGCCGGCACCCACGATCATATCGGGATATTCCTTTGTGATAGCCGCGATAGCGTCCTTTGCAGCAGCAGTTCTGAAAGTGATTTCCGCGCAGGGAAGACCACCATCGTTGAGCGCCTTCGCAAGAGGAAGAGCATCTTCAACTCTATCAATTTTAATTACAGGAACAATACCAATAAGAGATAATTCTTTTAAAACGTTCATTTGTTTTCTCCGTTCTTCGCCGATTTTACGGCGATTAGATTAAATGACAAACACTTTGCCATCCTATTTCATTTTATATTGTATCAATAAACAACAAAAAAGTCAATAGTTTTTTTGTCAATTAAATTTGACTATAATTTCCAAGCCAAACAATATCAAAATTGGGATTTATGGGGAAGAAGTTACAAAGCAAAAATCATCTTCTTTTTCGAGAAAAAGAAGCAAAAAGCTTTTAATCGTGTTGTTACAAACAAATTTCGCGCAAATCGTATTGTTTGATTGAAATCAAACAATACACAACGATTTTCTCCTCACCTCGAAAATCTATGATTTGCTACTACAAAGCGTAAGGATATTGCTATCAAAACGGCTATAGTTT
>JAGBYG010000103.1 GCA_017628875.1 Clostridia bacterium | reverse complement strand
TCGGGAACGTTGTAGTACTTGGGGTCATAACCCAAGTTAAATCCGCTGTCAGGATCTTCTTCCTTAACAGTTGCATAGTCGTAGGAAGGAAGAAGGTGAACGTGTGTTACACCAAGATTCTTAATATAGTCAACACCTGCGGGAAGACCATTTACTGTAAGGCCTGTTTCAGTAAATGCAAGGTACTTGCCCTTGTACTGAGAGCTTTCAAGCATGTTAGAGAAGTCACGAATGTGTACTTCCCAGATAAATGCGTCTGAGTAGTTATCAAAGTTAACTGTGCCACCGAATGTTGGGTCAAAGTTAACGTCTGTCCAGTTTTCAGGATTGGTCTTATCAAGGTCAACTACCATTGATCTGTTACCGTTAAGACCTGCAGCTCTGCCATAGGGGTCAGTAGCTGTTTCAGTACCTGCAGCAGTTGTTACGGTGTATGTGTAATATGTGCCATGACCAGCATCCTTAACAGAAGCTGTCCAAACACCCTTTTCACCAAGTGTCATTTCGATGCGTTCGTAAGCATCTGCAGCAGTACCCTGAATAGGTTTGTTATCTGCATCGTATTCATTACCCTTCTTGTAAAGGTCAAGAACTACCTTAGCAGCTGTGGGAGCCCAAACCTTAAATGTTGTGCTGTCACCGTTGATAACAGCGCCAAGATCGTTGCCATCATAATTATACAAATTCTTGAACTCTTCAGTATCAAAGATTTCCATAGGAACCGCACTGATGGGCTCGAATCCTTCAATTTTAACTGTATAAATCTTGTTAAGCTCAAGCTTTTCTGCAACAGTAATCATACCGGCTGTTGTAGATTTACCCATTGTGTTTACTCTTGTAACGGTGAGCTTCTTGTCGCCGTCCCAAACACTAAGCTGAGAATAATTTTCAATCTTCTTACCTGGATTGATATTGTACTTAATTGTGTGGAAGTCCTTAATACCTGCCACGTTAAACTTCTTAATCTGCACTAAATTTACTCCATCATCACTTGCGTATTGATTTGTATCACCATTTTTAAGGAAAATGTATGTTTCTTTTCCTGTAATAATTGCAAAACGGTCATCGCCGCCGTCCTTGGAAGCTGTACCCCAGCTTGTTCCACCGGGCTCAGAGCAGTCCTTACGAACGATAAAGCCAACCTCAGTAACAGTTTCGGGTACGTTGATAACAACCTTAGCACCGTATTCGCACTGTTTCATCAAATATCCCATACCGTCAACGTCATCATACCAGATCCAAATATCACACGTCTCATAGTCGGCCCATGAGGTAAACATATTATTCACCCAGTAGAATGTAACCTTGTTATATCCTTCGGGAGTCTCAATATCATACTCACCTTCGGGTGGCTGATATGTACCCATAATACCACCGTTATCTACGTTACCGGAAGTATCTGTTTGGTCAACAGGAGGCAAAGTAACATCCTCACCGGAAACGGGAGGTTCAGTTACACCACCGCCTATGTTACAAGCTGTACCAAGCACGCTGAACAACATACAAATCAACAATGCAATGGACAAATGTTTTGTCAATAATGTTTTCATAACAAATTCCTTTCGTTGTTTTATTTTAAAATTTTGTTATTGACTATTATTTGTTTTCGCGACCTGTTCTTACTGTCACGTCGAGGATCTTTGCTTTAAGCTCGGCGCTTGCGTAATCGTGCTTCGCTCTCCACGCCCAGTTACCTTCAGCAACGGCGGGAGTGTTAATTCTTCCCTCACTATTGGGAAGTTCAAGGTAATCCATAAGAGGAACCACTGCAAGATTTGCAGGGCTCGTCATCGCGAATTCAATGAGCGCTTCAATAGGATTCTGATCCAATCTTCTGGGGCATTCCAATCTGAATCTGTCAAGTGCCTCGCCCACAAGGTTTTCATACCAAGTAGCCGTGCAGTCACTATCGTGAGATGCAGAATATACGATGCAGTTAGAATCAGGATAGTTTCTTGGGAGGTATTCGCTCTCCTCATCATAGAATGCGAAATGGAGCATCTTCATTCCAGGGAAGCCCGTCTGTTCAAGAAGCTCTGTAACGTCATCTGTGATAAGACCCAAATCCTCAGCAATAATCTTTGAATCAGGCAATGCCTTATCAATAGCTTCAAACAACGGAAGTCGGGGGCCTATCTCCCAAGTACCGTATCTTGCAGTATCGTGATCTGCAGGAATTGCATAATAGCTTGCAAATCCACGGAAGTGGTCAATACGGATAATATCATAAAGATCAAAATTAGCTCTTGCACGGTTTACCCACCAAGCGTAATCCTGCTCCTTCATAAGATCGTAGTTATAAATGGGATTACCCCAAAGCTGACCGTCAACGGAAAATCCGTCGGGAGGACAACCTGCAACGATAGTGGGATTGTAATCGCGGTCAAGCAAGAACTGCTCAGGTGCGGACCAAACGTCAACGCTGTCGTGCGCAACGTAAATTGGCATATCCCCTATTATTGTGATATTTTTTGAATGTGCGTATTCAACAACCGCACACCATTCCTTCATAAATTCAAACTGAATCCATTTCCAAAAGTTCATTTCAGCTTCAAATTCGCCCTTGTGCTGACGTGCAGTTGCAATATTCTTGTGCTCATCACTCCAAAGTGTCCACTGACAGTAGTTATAATGAACCTTAAGCGCCATAAAGAGGGCATAATCCTCAAGCCAAACAGCCGTCTTCTCACAGAATGCCTCATATTCAGCATTTGGAGTAAATCTTGCAAATGCCTTGCGAAGCATATCATATCTTGTGTTGAAAAGCCAACCGTAATCAACCTTTCCCTGCTCGTGCTCGTAAGAATCAAGCTCGTCCTTTGTAAGTAAGCCCTGCTCAAAAAGAAGCTCGGGAGCTATAAAATAAGGATTGCCTGCACAAGCCGCAGGGGACTGATATGGGCTATCTCCGTATGAAGTTGGATTAAGAGGCAATACCTGCCAGCATTTCTGGGCAGTTTCGCTCAAAAAATCAACAAAATCAAAAGCGCACTTGCCAAAGTCACCGATACCGTATTTGGCAGGTAATGAACTTACGGGCATAAGTATTCCGCTTTTGTGAGTAAATCCAAAGTTATTCTTTGTATTGTTCAAAATACTTCTCCTTTCATATATTAAAGAAATGTGTAATATTTCCCACCCAACATTATAACATTTTACCCCCAAAAAGTCAATCAAAATATTTATAAATAATAATGGTATAATTAACAAAAAGCACCGATGTTTTTCGGTGCTTTTAAACAAAATTTATTCGAGTTCATTTAACATTTGCGTTCTTATCTCCTGATTTCCCTATCAAGTGCATCCGCAATCGGATAATACACGGGAATTGTAACGAAAATCAACCACGAGGGATGCCAATTTCCGTGATACATACCAAGATAGAGATACATGCAAGCCGCAAATACAGGATAAGCAAATTCGGCAAATCTTCTCTTGTAAATCGCTTCAACAAACGAATAGTAAACAGGAACAGTAACAAATATTATCCAAGAAAGTCCCCAACCGCCACATATATCGTAAAATCCAAAAATCAAATATGCAATAGCGCAAATAATGGGATAAGGAATCTCAAGCCAACACCTTGTCGGCTTCTTTACCTTTATACGAACCTCGTTTCCCTTTTTTGTCTTCCCATTTCTTGAATAAACGGTTTC
>JAGBYG010000102.1 GCA_017628875.1 Clostridia bacterium | reverse complement strand
TAATAATTTGAACTATATGGCTACATACGAAAGATTGCCTTAGAGAAGGCTCCTTCCGCAGAGGGAGCTCCCGCGTGAGCGGGTGAGGGAGTTCCTCATTTACTCAAAACTAATTTTTTACTCCCCGATAAATCCCAATTTGTTGGTGTTACTGAACCTTTTGCAAATTATACACCATATTTCTCACGAGAGCGCGAGGGGCAAGGCGGTTTGCGAACACGATAATTTTGTTTACAAATCCGCAGATGCAGAGGGATTTACCTTTTTTCATATTTTTATAGCCAAATTCAGCTACAACGTTGGGATCCCACACCTTGAGATTTTTGAACAGTCCTGACTCACCAAGGTCCGCAGTATTATCGAAATTAGTTCTGATAGGACCGGGACAGAGAGCAGTTACCTTAACTCCCGTGCCTTTAAGCTCGCGAGTGAGCGCTTGCGAGAAGGAGAGAACAAATGCCTTGGTTGCATAATAAACACTCATAAGTGGTCCTGCTTGGAAAGCTGCTATTGAGTCAACGTTGAGAATATTACCTTTTCTGTTTTTTATCATATCGGGAATATAGAGGTGACAGAGGTGCATAAGGGCTGTGCAGTTGAGGTCAACCATTCTTATCTGCTTGTTGATGTCACTCTTATAAAACTTACCAAAGTCGCCAAAGCCCGCGTTATTAACAAGGACGTCGACGTTAAGTCCCGCTTGCTGTGTTGCGTCATAAACCTTTTGTGCGCCGTCCTCGGAGCAAAGGTCAACTGCAACAACCATTGCGTTTACATTATATTTTTCTTCAATTTCTTTCTTGATGTCTTCAAGACGGTTACCGTTTCTTGCAACGAGGACGATGTCATATCCGTCGCGCGCGAAAATATTTACGAATGAGAGTCCAAGACCACCCGATGCGCCCGTGATAAGTGCTGTTTTTTTCATAATTTTGCTCCTTTAAAATGGGATTGAATAGAATATCATACCCAAACAAGCAGAAATTGCTATCATAAGTATGGGGGAGGGCTTTTTGCCCTTGAGCTTTTTATATACTGTTGCTATTGCAACAACTATAGCGAAGATTATTATACCCAAAATATCGAGATTCAATGTAAAATCATTATTGCCTATGCCAAGAAGTATGCTCAAAAACAGAGTTGCCGCAGTGCCTAAAATCAACGAAACAACACAGGGGCGAACACCCGAAAGGAATGCTTTTACGCCATTGTATTTAAGGAAATTTTTGAGAAGTGCAGAAATAATGAGTATGATTATAAAAGAGGGAAGCACCACGCCGAGTGTTGCAAGAATAGAGCCAAGTATCCCTGCCTCGTTAGAACCAACAAAGGTTGCCATATTTACGGCAATGGGGCCCGGGGTGGATTCAGAAACCGCTATCATATTAAGTAATTCTTCTTCGGTGAGCCAGCCGTGAGCCAAAACTTGCTCACGAACGAAGGGTATCATTGCGTATCCACCGCCAAAGGTGAGTGCGCCTATTTTAAAGAAGGTAAAGAAAAGTTCAAGTAAAATCATTTTGTTTCCTCCTTTGCATTATGCTTTGCGTAGAAGGACACTATGCCTATAGCACCTGTGATTAATATAAACACGATTGATGAAAATTTAATCGCAAAAAGTGAAAAAATAATCATACAAGCGAGAATTACTGACATGATTGTTAAGGGAAGTGCTTTTTTCTCCATTTGTTTGAAAAGCTTGATTCCCGTTGAGCCGATGAGATAAACCACGCACGCCTGAATTCCGCGGAATGCGTTTGCTACAATGGTAAACGTTAGGAATTTATCAAGGAAAAGAGAAATGATAAAGATGATTATGAAGGAGGGAAGCACCACACCAAGCGTTGAAAAGGTCGAGCCGAGAACTCCTGCTGTTTTGTATCCGATAAATGTTGCAGAGTTTATCGCGATAGGACCCGGGGTGGATTCTGCGATTGCAAGCATATCGAGAAATTCGTCTTTAGTAAGCCATTTCTTTTTTTCTACAAATTCATTTTCAAGTAAGGCAAGCATTGCGTAGCCACCACCGAACGTGAACGCGCCAATCTTGAAAAAGCACAAGAAAAGCGTTAAAATTAACTTTGATTTTTTCATATTTGCTCCATTGGTATTTATTTTTGGTTTATTATAGCATATTTGTAAGGAAAATGCAAGAATAAATGATGTTTTAGTGCGTTTTTCAAATTAAAATACCCCCTTGACTATTTGCCCCAAAAGTGATAAAATGTATTTGTATGCGGAAAAATATAGCAATATGTCATTTCCGTTGCATTACCCCTTAAGGAGAACTACTATGGTATTGATTCAAAGTTTGATTTGGTTGCTTGCCGGCGTTGGAATATTCATCGTTGGTATGAATTTTATGGGCGACGCTTTGGAAAAGAGCGCGGGCTCGGGTATGAAAAAATTACTTGAAAAAATCAGCAACAACCGTTTTTCAGGCGTTGGCATAGGTGCGGGTGTTACGGCAATTATTCAAAGCTCGTCTGCAACCTCTGTAATGGTAATCGGTCTTGTAAATGCAGGTGTTATGACACTTATGCAGGCAACTCCAATTATTATGGGTGCCAACATCGGTACAACCATCACGGGTGTGCTTGTTGCTTTGAAGAACGATTACTTCAATATGATTATGTATTTGCTCGCCTTTGCAGGAGTAATGATGGGCTTCTTCAAAAGCGAGAAAATAAAAATTGCAGGTTATCTTTGCTCTGGTCTTGGCTTGATTTTCGTTGGCCTTGAAATTATGAGCAGCGAACAGGCATTCGGAAATCCTCTTGTGGAAAATATGTTCACAGAGATTTTCCAAAAAATTGATTTCCCGCTTTTGCTTATTTTAGTGGGTGTAATATTTACCGCACTCATCCAAAGCTCATCTGCCGCTACAGGTGTAGTTATCACAATGGTAGGCACAGGCGTTTTACCTCTTGACCTTGCTTTGTTTATAATCCTCGGTGCAAATATCGGTACTTGTGTAACCGCTTTGCTTGCTTCCGTTGGCGCAAATGCAAACTCCAAGCGTGTGGCTTTAATACATTTTACATTCAACACCATTGGAACGATGCTCTTTACAGCAATAATTTGGATATTCAAAGACCCTATGGTTAATTTTTTGGTATCAATGTTCCCCGGTGATGATCCAATGTCCCTTCAGATGAGAGTGTCCGTGTTCCACGTTGTTTTCAACGTTACAACAACTCTTATGCTCCTTCCCTTTGTAAAACAGCTCGTTAAATATTCTTGCCTCGTTATCAAGGATAAGAAGGAAACAGAAGAAAAATTGTCATTCAAGTACGTTGACGAAAGACTTTTATCCACTCCCTCCGTTGCTTTGATGCAAGTAAAAAAAGAGATTGGATATATGTTTGATCTTGTTGAAGAAAATACAACTCTTTCTCTTGTTTCCATTAATCAAGGATCAAGCGAATATTCTGAGATTATCAAGAACAACGAGAAGATAATCAACTTTACAAACAATATGTTAACAAAGTTTTTGATAAATCTGTCGGTTTCAGTTGAGCATAGTGATGAAAAAATTATCGGCTCATATTTCCACGTTTTGAATGACCTTGAGCGTATAGGCGACCACGCAGAAAATCTTCACGAGATAGGCATTGAAATGATGGAGAAAAAAATATCCTTCTCGGATAAAGCTCGCGAGGAAATTATGGTAATGTATGACAGTGTCATGCAGATGTTCAATGTTTCCAAATATGCATTTGATACCCTTAAAAAAGATCAGTTGCCCGCGTTGGCAACGCTTGAAGAAAGTGTTGACGTTCAGAAAAAAGAGCTTATCGCAAGCCACTTCACAAGACTTGCTGAGGGTAATTGCCACGTTGACGTTAGCCCTTACTTCTCATCCGTTGTGGTTGGACTTGAACGTGTCGGTGACCACCTTGTAAACGTTGGTTACAGTATCGTTAACCCCACGGGTTCTCAAAAAGAATTGAATTAATAAATATTAAGGTGCGATGTATTAACGTCGCACCTTTTTTGTTTTTTAATAATACATAACAAGTTTTGATTTATTAGGGAGTAAGTTGAAGTAAAATCGCCTGCGCGGCGGGCGGTTACTTTTTCGAGAAAAGTAACCAAAAAGCTTTTGTAGCGCTACGCCCAGTAGCCATAAAGTTTGTGCGATAAAGAGTTGGTGCTGAGTCGACGTGAATTTTCGATAAAACACGAGTGTTTTATCGGTTCATTTGCTAAAATCCTTTTACGAAAATAAATTTTCGACAAGGATTTCATCAACTGAACTACGAACATCAAACACAAAGGTTTGATGTTCTAAAATTTACTTTGATTGTGCGTGTATTTGATGTTCAGATTTGATTTTTGACTTGATACAATATTAGTTTATGTAAACGTGGGCGCACGGGGTGTGTATAGTTGTTTGGTATTTCATATTTTGTTTACAATTTTGTACTTCGTGCGGTGGAGATATACCAAGCCTGCGGATTTTTTGGCTGGGGTGCAGGGACACTTTCCTTGCGAAAAGGATATTTCACTCTTCGCCTGAAAAGCTAGCTTTTCGATCTTTGAGTGAAATATGCGAACCCCATTCCGCTTCGTCTTGCGACTTGCGGAGCAGGGCACAAAACAACCAACACACAAACAAAACAAAAAACCACCCGATTGGGTGGTTTTTTATTTTGGCTGGGGTGCAGGGATTCGAACCCCGGTAATGTCAGAGTCAGAGTCTGATGCCTTACCGCTTGGCGACACCCCAATATTTTTTCGACTTTGCTATTATATCACACCTTTTTTCTTTTGTCAAGAGATTTGAAAATATTTTTAAAACAATTTTTGTTGTAATACAATTTAGTTTCTATTTTGCACTTTTTGAGCGAATAAATACACCTATTTTGCACTTTTTCCTCTTTTGATTTATAAATTTTCAGTATATAATTGTTATATAATCAAGTTTTGATTGAAAAATGAATTGGTTTGTGATATAATTAAATCAAACCTATATGCAAATTGGGATTTATCGGGATGTCGAGAATTTGCACAAACACTTGGCTCCCTCTGTCGAGGGAGCTCCCGCGTTAGCGGGTGAGGGAGAGTTTCTAATTGAAGTTACTTTAAATAACGTTCTCTCCCTCCGTCACAGACGAGCTGTGACACCTCCCTCGTCAGAGGGAGGCAAGAGTTTGTGTGTTCAAACTGTTCGACACATCAAAATTTGAAATCTCAAAACAAAATTCATAATTAATTATGGAGGTACAACATTATGCCGGGACCAATGGGAGGCGGAGGCTTTAGCGGTGGTTCTCGCGGTGGTGGTGGCGGCTCGCGTGGTGGTGGCGGAGGCTCATATGGAGGTAGCTCCGGTGGAACCGGAGGAGCCAGAGGCGGTCGCTTGGGCCATAGCGGGCATTATCACGGCTCAAATATTCCCAATCGCAGACGACGCAAATTTGTTCATACAACCGTAGAAGAAAGTATTATTGGCATCTTAATAGCGCTACTCATTACTATAGTGGTTCTGATTCTGGTTATCCCTGCATTATTTGCTGTTACAATAGGTTCACTTTTTAGTGGTTGTTCTTTCGTTGATAATGTAAAATATGACGAGACTACATTTCGACAGTATGCCAATTCGCAATATTATGAGGCGTTTTCTGAAACTGAAAATTATGAAGAAAACATCTTGATCGTATTTACCGTTTATGATGGATACGATGGATATGACTGTATAGCTTTTGGTGGATATGATATAGATTTGGAAGTTGATAATCTTTTTGATCAACATTTCGAATCCACTGTGAAAAATGAAATTCCCGCTTATTATAAAGATTCTTTGGCGACGAGCTTTAAGAGCATTGTCGAACAAATGACTCTTAAGACTTCTGCTGTTACAAATTCTCCCGATGCTGATATTGACACAAGTTTTTCGAAATTTTACAACAAATCGTCACTCAAAGTACAGGAATCTGTTGTCAGTGATGCGCTTGTGAACTTTACAGAAGAAACCGGAATCAATATATCAATCGTTGTTGAGGATGGTGTGGATGTGTTTGGCATTTATGGAGAAAATAGCAAGTTGGGTGCGATCTTGCGATTCGTTATTATCGCGTTAATCGTTGCCATAATTATCCTTTGGAAAAAACATAAGACCAACCCCAAACCGCCCAAAAATGATTATGCTTCGGGATTGGGGCGATATGACCACGACACGAACAAGTGGGTTAATCAATAAAAGAAAAGGCATTAGGATTTTTCTAATGCTTTTTTTATTAAACTTGTGTTAATTCTAGATTAAAGTTATTGACTTTTGAATAAATATAATATATAATTAATCAGTTAACTATTTTGCGAAAGGAGAGAGCTTTTGAATAATTTATCAAAATTTTTTAAAGAAGCAATACAATCCGTATTGCCCATTTTTGCCATAGTTTTGCTCCTCTCGGTGTCGGTTGCTCCAATGGAGAGTGGTGTCATAGTAATGTTTTTGTTCGGCACCATTTTGCTTATCATTGGTATGGGGTTCTTTACTATCGGATCAGGAATTTCAATGGAGCCGCTTGGCGATGGCATTGGCGCTACGCTTGGTAAGGTGAAAAAAATAGCAATTCCTCTTTTGGTGTGCTTGGTTCTTGGTATTCTTATTACTATCGCAGAGCCGGACCTCACTGTTCTTGCAGAGCAGGTGCCGTCCATTCCCAATATGTTGCTTATCATTTCCGTTGCGGTTGGCGTTGGTATTTTCCTTGTTATTTCTATGATAAGAACGAGAAAGGGAATAAAGCTTAATACTCTTTTGCTTATCTTTTATGGACTTGCAATTGTCCTTGCATTTTTTACGCCAAAGGATTTTATACCTACGGCATTCGACTCGGGTGGAGTGACCACGGGTCCTATCACCGTTCCGTTTATTATGGCACTTGGTGCAGGTATGGCATCAATGAGTACTGCAAAAAATGCGCGTGAAAACTCGTTCGGTCTTATTGCACTTTGTTCGATAGGTCCAATTCTTTCAGTGTTGCTTCTCAGCATTGTTTTTAAACCCGAGGGCACAACAAGTGAAACGATACTTGTTATTCCCGAATCCACCAAAGAAGCGTTTGTGGCGTTTATTGATGGTATTCCGCGTTATGCTAAAGAGGTGCTTGTGGCACTTGCTCCTATTCTTGGTGTGTTTGCGGTATTCCAGCTTTTCACAAGAAGATTTAATAAGCATCAGCTTCTTCGTATGGCGGTTGGTTTTATTTATACATACATCGGACTCGTTTTCTTCCTTACGGGTGCGAATGTCGGTTTTATGCCTGCGGGACGTCTTATTGGCGCAAGAATTGCGAGTGGAGAGATGAAATATCTTCTCATTCCGATTGGTGCGCTTATGGGATATTTCGTTGTAAGTGCCGAGCCCGCTGTTCACTCACTTAAGAAGCAGGTTGAAGAAATTACAAACGGTTCGGTTTCACAAAAATCCATCGGACTTGCGTTATCCATAGGCGTTGGATTCTCTGTTGGAATTGCTATGCTCAGAATTTTGACGGGTATTCCTGTGCTTCCTATTTTGATAGTTGGTTACATGATTTCGCTACTTATCACATTCTACGTGCCGCCTATCTATACAGGTATCGCATTTGACTCGGGTGGAGTTGCAAGCGGTCCTATGTCAACAACATTTATATTGCCGTTTGCAATCGGTGCTTGCGAAGCTCTCGGAGGAAATATTATGACGGACGCTTTTGGCGTTGTTGCAATGGTTGCTATGACTCCTCTTATTGCAATTCAGGTACTTGGACTTTTGGGTGAAATGAAGAGAAAGAAGATGCTTGCACGCGCTAAGCACGAAATTCTTCAGCTTGAGGACGATATGATTTACTACGAGGAGGTGCTGTAATGAGCGAGATGACTAATCGTATTATGATGATATTTTCCATTATCACTCGTGGAAAAGCAAAAAAATATATGGAAAATCTTGAACGCAACGGGATAGGTTTTCATATGCAAACAACTGCTTTTGGCACTGCCCCCTCAGAAATGATGGACATTTTTGGTCTTGGTACTAACGATAAGGATATTGTGGTCAGCTTTGCTCCTGAAAGTATCATTAATTCATATATTTTAAAGATGACAGATGGACTTTCGGGAAGCTTTGAATATGGCGGACTTATGATTTGCGTTAGACTTTCTGCTATAAGCAGACTTACATCGGAGCTTGTTACAAGAGCTTCAAAAGAGATTGATACAAATGGAGGTAAAAAGAAAGTGAAAAGCGGACAAAAGCATCAGCTTATTCTCGTTTCGGTTAATCAGGGTTATACCGATGCGGTTATGGAAACTGCAAGAGGTGCAGGCGCGATGGGCGGAACCGTTTTGCGTGCTCGTCTTGCGGATAGTGGTATGATAGAGCAGATTGGCGAGGCGGAAATTCAGCAGGAAAGAGAAATCATCACAATCTTTGCCCCCGCAGGTACTGCAGCTAAAATAATGGAGGAGATCAACCGAGCTCACGGTGCTTTAAGTGAAGCAAACGGTATGGTTATGGCACTCCCCGTTGATAAGGCGTATAAAATTTAAATAAATAATTTAAAGCACTCGCGTTTGCGAGTGCTTTAATGTTTGTTTATGCCGCCTTTTTCTCTTTAATGTTTTGCCTAATCATATTTTCAATAAAAATACCATATCCCGCGCAGGGGTCATTGATAAGAACGTGAGTGACTGCTCCAACAAGCTTGCCGTTTTGGATTATTGGCGAGCCACTCATACCTTGAACGATGCCTCCCGTTGCACCGATTAGACGCTCGTCGGTGATTTTGATGCTGAAGCATTTGTTTCCGTCTGCGTTGCGATTGATGTTTGAAATTTCAATGCTATATTCTCGCCTTACGTTGTCGTCAAGTGTGCAAACGATGGTTGCCTTGCCCTCTTTTAGCTCGTTTTTGAGTCCTATCGAATAGCTTTTGCCTTTAATTGAGTCGGGAATTTCTGCTAAAGCACCAAAAACTCCGACCTCGGAATTTTTAAAAATAGCGCCAACTTTTGACGAATTAAAGTATCCCTTCAATTCACCCGGCTCGCCTTTTTTACCCTTTACAATACCGTTCAAGGTAACACCAAGCACGCTTCCGCTTGTGATAGGGATAAGCTCACCCGTGTCACCGTCGCAAATTCCGTGACCTAGACCGCCAAATACTCCATCCTCTGTAACGTAAGTGAGAGTACCGATGCCTGCTCCGCTATCCTTGAGCCACACTCCAAGTGTGTATTTTTTCTCGTTTTCAGAATATTTTGGCGTGAATTTAATGCTCATCTCGCGTCCTGCGCGCAAAAACGTGAGATTTATCTCCCCACCGCCTGAAACTGCCTCCCCAACGTCCGAGTTGCCAGAAATTTTCTTGCCGTTTATTTTAATAATTGTGTCATAAAGGCGCAACCCCGCTTTGTAAGCGGGATTTGATATTTCGTCCTCGAAGCCGACTACACTCACACCCTCGGTCAAGAATTTGATGCCGAAGGGAACACCGCCAACGTAAACCTTGACGTCCTCAATCCGCGAAACAGTTACGCTTTTGACGGGAATCGCTCCGAAAAGTTTGTATTGTCCGTGCGTTTCGCCACTCGTCGAGGTCGCAAGCGAGTCCGCCTCAAAGGTCGCACCAAGATAGCTCGGTATATCGTCACCCGAAAAGCACGATACGGTTTTTGGTATCGTTGCGTTGTAAAAGATAAGCACTCCAAGAACAAAAATCATTAACAAAAGCCCACAAAACGCAATTTTTTGTCCCAGTTTTATATTTTTCATATCGTTTTTTTACCTCCCGAGAGAAATTTTTAAAAATTTTTCTTAAAAATTTAAATTCCCCTGTTTATAATTTGCTCAAAATATGATAAAATAAAAGTGTAAAAATTTTGTTTTGAAATTCAAATTTTAATTTGTCGGGGAGTTAGTTAACGTTAAGATCGCCTGCGCGGCGGGCGCGCGCTTTTGAAAAAGCGCGGCAAAACAATCGCGCAGGTTTCTGCAGACTTTACGTAAATTTTTGATAATTCACATGTGAATTATGGTTTAGCTCTCTCAAATGCTCTTATGAAAAT
>JAGBYG010000101.1 GCA_017628875.1 Clostridia bacterium | reverse complement strand
CCTTGTGAAGCTGTTCAATGTCCTTGGTGTGCTGTTCTGCGTTGTTAGCGTTAATCTGAATCTGTGCAGTAATTTCATCGTTGGTCTGCTTGAGCTGACCGAGAATGGTCTGCACCGAGTTTTTGAGTGCTTCCGACTTTGCGGCAAGCATCTGTACTGTGTTAGCCATTTGAGTTCTCCTTTATTTTTTTAATTTATGTGGTTACGGGTGGATTGCTCGGCTGACTTACGATTTCAAAACCTTCTTCAGCAAGAACGGAAACCACATCTGCGTTAATGCTTTCAAGTGTATCAAGAATAGAACAAGTCATATATGTTGCATAAACTCTTTCATTTGCAGGTTTAAGATTTCCTTCTTCATCATAGTTTTCGGGATTGCTCAACCAATAGAAGCAATATCCTTCTGCAGAATAAAGATTGTAGCGTGATCTCGTTATTGAACCAACCGTGAAGGTGTGAAGTTCTGCCCACAAACCAGTCTGTATTTCAATGCTTCCTTCGGGAATTTCTCTGTATGCCATAATCATTTCCTTTCTTTATGCAAACGACCAACCCTTTTCAGCAGCATAGTCTGCAAGGGTCATAGCACCTTCATCGGTACTTTTGCATAATTCCATAGTTTTCTTTTCGTTTGTATCATCAATAATCTTGCAATAAAGGTCTGCAATTTTCGCAAGGTTTGTACTACCCATCGTAAGGGTCTGTGTACTTGTAACAGTACAAAGTTCTTTAATTGTATGTACAAGGCTGTCAACTGTTAGTAGGTGACCATAGCTTGTACCCGAAGCAATTTGGATTGATTTGCGAATATTGTATAGATAAAGATTTGTCAATGCACGGCAACTATAAAACATATTGCCAAAACTTGTTCCCTTATTTACATCAAGTTTAGGCACAGTAGTTAGTTTTAGACTGCCCTCAAACATATTACTAAAGGTTGTTCCATTACTTGTGTCTAATTCAGGAATTGATGTAAGAGATGAACAGTAACGAAACATCCTATTAAAATTCGTTCCATTACTTGTATCTAATTCAGGAATTGGTGTAAGAGATGAACAAGTGTCAAACATACTATTAAACTCTGTTCCTTTACTTGTATCTAATTCGGGAATTGATTTGAGGGCTCTACAATTTTGAAACATACTACCAAAGATTGTTCCATTACTTGTGTCTAATTCAGGAATTGATGTAAGAGCTTCGCAGTAATAAAACATACTACCAAAATTCGTTCCATTACTTGTATCTAATTCGGGAACAGATGTTAATTTGCTACAATCAGCAAACATAGTATTAAAATTCGTTCCCTTACTTGTATTCAGTAAGGGGATTGATGTAAGAGACCCGCAATCATAAAACATACCAATAAAATTCGTTCCATTACTTGTATCTAATTCGGGAACAGATGTTAATTTGCTACAATCCTTAAACAACCAAGTAAAATCTGTTGCACCATTAAGTAATGGTACAATGGAATCAAGTGCATCTAATCTAACACCGTTATAAAACATATATGATGCATTCGTAATCTTTACCGAGCCACCCGAGCCGCCTTCTGCAATCTTCTGCAAAAACATTTCTTCTCTTGTAATTGGAGTCGGAGTCTCGATGTCTTGACCGCCTGCTTTAGCGAGAAACATTTCACGTCGTGTTATCGGTTTCAATTCGGGCATATCTTGTCCACTTGCTTTAGCCATAAATTTCTCTTCTCGTGTAATAGGTTCAATAGCCATCATTCGTCCTCGCTTTCATTGTTTTGATTTTCTTCATTTTGCTTGTATCGGTCAGCCGCCTCTGCATCCTTGCGCTTGAGCACTTCATCGACTTTGTCAGCATCTCCGAGAAGTGTCAACAGCTTCGTGACAATATATTCGTCATCGAGGTGTTCAGCCGCTTGAAGGAGCATTTCAGCGACTTCTGTGCGGTTGGAAAGCTGTGAGCGCGTGTAAGTCGGTGTATCTTCAATTCCCGCAAGCTCAAGAATACGCTCGATGAAGTCGGTCACACAATACTCAAACGCATCGGTCTTTTGATTGATAGGCTCATACGCCGCTTGAATTTGATCGTTAGTCGCGCCCGCTGAAATATCGTCAACCTTGAGAGCCATAAAGTCCTTGTAAAGTTGCTTCTCAAGTCTGTCAAGAGCCTCGGCACTTGCTTCAAACGGCACCTCAACTTTGTGCGCTTCTACCTCCGCGCCATCGTCACCGTCAGCGTGTGCAACGCGGGTCAGCTTCATTTGCTCGATGAATTTAGCATCGTCAAGTTCGGTCATTCCACCGCAATTCTTGAGAATCCAATAGATGAACTCGCCGTCGCTGACATTGTTAACAAGTCCGCTAATCATAAGGTCATAGGCATCAAGCGTTCCTTGATTTCCTACAAGCTCCGATTGTCTGTTGATGTTCCAAAACGGCACAATCGGGAAAGAACCATAATTCTCGCCGTCAAGAATCGTCTCGCCGTCAGCTTCGGAAACCGCTACTTTGTACTTGTAGCTTCTCTTCGGGTGCAGAATCTGCATATCCTCGCCCTTGCGCTTGATGTAATCGGTATAGCCGTCAAGCTCATAGAGAGTAGCACGGAGAGGCTTGTCGTCCTCAATCTGCCAATGCCTAATACCCGCCTTGTGGCTTCCGTCTTCTTCATCCCGAAGCGGGACGAACTCGGTCAGCCCAAAAACCTCAACGTGGTCAAGATTCCAAAATCCGAACGAAACGCCGCCATTCTTTGCCTTGCCCGCCGCATCTTGAACCGCTCTGTCAAACTTCTTGCCGAGCTTTTTCTTGGTATCGTCTTTGCCGAAGGTCACGCCGTTACCAAGCAGATATTGCACCGCTTGCGTGGTAAAGTAGTTATACCAATTCGACGCGATTTTGTTGTTCGCCGCCCAAATATCGGGTACTTTCTGCCCCATTTGGTTGTAAACGAATTTTTGATACCGCATAATTGTGGGATTTCGATGTGCATCGTACAATTCGGCATCAGCCGCGATTTTATACTCCACGCTTTGTTGATGTTCTCGAATTGCATCGAGTACAAAATCCATCCTCTTCTGCTCGTTCTCCCCTACAAGCAAAAGGTCTTGAAAAGTCTTAATTTATATCACTCCCTCGCATAAGTATCGGTATATATTATCAATTTTCAAAAGGTCGTTATATGTGAGAATGTCAATCACGCTCCCTTATTGATTT
>JAGBYG010000009.1 GCA_017628875.1 Clostridia bacterium | reverse complement strand
GCAAGGCACTTCCATACGCACTACGGTGATACTCTTTATGTTGTTGTTTGCCAAAATTGCCGTGAACTTTTCGGCATAATCTCCTTCGTCGAGCTTGGGACAACCTACAAGCGTGATGCGTCCTCTAATAAATTCGTTATGGAAGTTGCCGTAGGCGTAGGCGGTACAATCTGCCGCAACGAGAAGATTTGCTCCGTCAAAATAGGGGGCATTCACGGGCACGAGCTTGATCTGCACAGGCCATTGTGAAAGTTGGCTGACAGCCGATGTACTCGTGGGGGTACTACACGAGCATTCATCACGCTTGATTGCTTTTGATTGTGTGCCCGGACAACCGCAAGGAAGTGTATTCTCCTTCTTAGCCTTGGATGCGAGAACCGCAGCCTCATCGTAGGCAGGGGCTTCACGCTCTTCAAAAGCGATAGCTCCCGTAGGACAAGCAGGTAGGCAATCGCCAAGCCCGTCACAGTAATCCTCACGAGTAAGATGAGCCTTACCGTTCACCATTTCGATTGCGCCTTCGTGACAAGCATCAGCACACGCGCCACAACCATTGCATTTTTCTTCATCGATCTTGATAATTTTTCTGATCATAATATGACTCCTTTTCTGAAAGCTCTTGACATTACACCGATATTATAGTACAATAAAAGCAATAAGTCGGTTGTATTTACAACAGAAAGAGATTTTTATGAAGAAATATATTCCAATTCTTAAAAGAACAAAACTGTTTGCCGGAGTTGCCGAGGACGAGATCGATGCCATGCTGTCCTGTCTTGACGCAAGACTTCACGAATATAAAAAAGGCGAGTACGTGCTTCGTGAAGGAGAGCATCTGAATCACATCACGGTGCTTGTCTCGGGTGAGCTTCATATTCAGCGAGATGATTATTGGGGCAATCGCGCTATCGTTAACCGAATTGCCGTTGGAGAGATGTTCGGAGAAGCCTACATCGCCCCCGAAAGCGGTGCGCTCCTAAACGACGTGGTTGCTGTGGAGGATAGTGCAGTCATCTTTTTTGATGTGCGAAGAATTATTACGGTCTGTTCTTCGGCTTGTCGGTTTCACTCTATGGTGGTGCAAAATCTGTTCTTTGCCATTTCGCAGAAAAACAAAACTCTCGTGCAGAAGCTCGGACATATATCCAAGCGTACCACGAGAGAAAAGTTGATCTCCTATCTTTCCGAGGAAGCCAAGCGGCAGAACAGCGCGAGCTTCACGATACCTTTCAACCGTCAGCAGCTTGCCGATTTTTTGTCGGTCGACCGAAGCGCGATGTCCAATGAGCTTTGCAAGATGAGAGATGAAGGACTATTGGAGTTCGAGAAAAACCAATTCAAATTGCTATAAGGAGAATAGATTATGAAGTATGAATGCTTGATATGCGGTGCGCCACTGAAATATTTAGAAAACGATGAGCTGATGGAATGCGCCATCTGCCACAAGAAAGAAAACAGTAAAACCGCTTGCGAGAACGGTCACTACATATGCAACGAATGCCACACACAAGGAATGGATAGCATTATAGGAGTATGCCTTGCCGAAAGCTCGAAGAATCCCATAGATATCATTCAAAAGCTGATGGCTCTGCCGTTCTGCCATATGCACGGCCCCGAACATCATGTGATGGTGGGATCGGCATTGCTTACCGCATATAAAAATGCAGGTGGCGAAATAGACCTTGTAAAAGCACTTTCTGAAATGCAGGCGAGAGGAAAGAAAGTTCCCGGAGGTGCTTGCGGATTTTGGGGAGCCTGCGGTGCGGGTGTAAGTGCCGGAATGTTCGTGTCTATCGTCACAGGTTCAACTCCTCTTGCGAATGAAGCGTGGGGATTGTCGAATATGATGACCTCCTCCGCCCTTGGTGCAATCGGAGAAATCGGCGGCCCCCGTTGCTGTAAGCGCGACTCCTACATATCCGTCATAAAAGCCGTAGAGTTTGCAAGAGTACATCTCGGCGTAGAAATGGAACTTTGGAAGATCAAGTGTATTCACTCTAAACATAATAATCAGTGCATTGGAAAACGTTGTCCGTTTTATCAATAAATACATAGACCTCGTTTGCAAGCATGGTGCTGACAGCCCGGAAGATAGCGGTTACTGTCAACTCCCGTCAATACCAAGGGATAAGTCTACCCTTACGGTAAAAATCATGGACTGTTTTTGTACGATAGCCTTATATGGATCTATTTTGTAGTGGCAACACAAAAAGAAAAGTCGCGCGCGTAAGCAAGCGGCTTTTCTTTTTGTATTATTCATTTTTCATTATTCATCATTCATTATTCATTAACTTGCGCGACTTTTCTAATGAAGAATGAATAATGAAGCCGCTGCGCTGATGAATAATGAATAATTGAGGTAGCTTTTCTCCCGTTGGTCGAAAAGCGATTTTATATTGCAAAATTCGCATATTTGTGATATAATAATATCATAATCGGAGGTGCGTTATGAAAGAAAATATTTTAATTGACAAATCAATTGCATTTGCCGCGCGTATTATCAAACTTCATCAGTATCTTATCAAAACGAAAAAGGAAACGATTATTTCAAAGCAAATCGTTCGCAGTGGCACCTCGATTGGTGCAAATATCAACGAGGCAAATTACGGTCAGAGCAAAGCTGATTTTGTTTCTAAAATGCATATCGCGTTAAAAGAAACTGCCGAAACCGAATATTGGCTGAAATTGCTCACCATGTCCGAATACATAACTGAAGATATGGGGCAATCCTTGTTGAAAGATTGCTTGGAAATCAAAAGAATGCTGATCGCCTCCATCAACACGGCGAAGGAGAACGTGAAATAAACATATGAAGGATAACCGAATAGAGAAAATTAAACAGCATTATACTATAATCTTGAATAACAAGAGCTATAAGGTTTTAAAACACAAAATTGATAGTGAAAAATCCTTATTAACTATAAAAACCAAGGTTTTTGGACAAAACTTTCCTCATGGTGAAAACATTTCGTTTGCAACTGCGGAAGATAGCGATTCAACATTTATCGTGGCATGGAAAGGCATGTGGAAAGATGAAAAGGTGGAGCATTGGGAGTATAAAATTATTACATAGATTCGTTTGCAAGCATAGAGCAGCACCCCGGAAGACAGCGGTCTAGTGCAACTCCCATCATCGCCAAGGGATAAGTCTATCCTTGTGCCTCAAACCACGGATCGATTTCAAAAAAACTTGCGGTATGGATCGATTTTGAAAGGGCAAGACGACGTGGGTTAGTCAACTGCATTTTTGCATTTGACTCACCCACGTCGCATTTGCTTTGCGTGTATTGGTGTCAGTATGCCGTGGTC
>JAGBYG010000100.1 GCA_017628875.1 Clostridia bacterium | reverse complement strand
GCAAAAAGGATTTGACGTTATACTCCTTGCTCCCTTTTCTGCGCTCTCGCACCCTGTTGACACGCACGCGGATATGCTTCTTTTGACCATTGGAGATACGGTTTTCGTGCATAAGGATTATGAAATCAAGCTTGACGGCTTTAATAATGTAATTAGAATTGACGAGCCGATGTCAAACAAATATCCAAACGACATTTTATTGAACATCGCAATAGTGGGTAAAAACGTGTTTTGCAATACAAAATATGCTTCAAAAACAGTTTTAAACTATCTTATAGAAAACAGTTTTTTCATTCACCACGTTTCGCAAGGATACGCACACTGTTCAACTTGCATCGTTAGCGAAAACGCAATAATCACTGCCGATGTAGGCATTGCCGAAACAGCTTCAAAAGTGGGCATAGATGTCCTCAAAATAAGTGAGGGCAGTATTTCTCTCCCTCCATACAATCACGGCTTCATAGGAGGGGCTTGTGGCTCACACAACGATAAAATCTATTTTTGCGGCTCGCTTTCCTATCACCCCGACGGAGAGAAAATCCATCAGTTTTGTGAAAAACACGGCAAACAAGTCATTGAGCTTGTCGATTCACCCCTTGTTGATGTCGGTGGGATAATAATTGTATAAACAAAATTTCGCGTGCCACTTTGACACGCGAAACTTTTTATTTTATAATTCAGTATTTTTTGCTCCGTTGTTTTCTAACGACGAAAACAACTACAAGCGCGAGCAATATCAAAGCTGCAGCCGCAAATGACACGATTATAATTAAGTCCATTCTTGAGCTTTTTGATAAATTTTCATCTTGCGTATCACTCGGTATCAAATCGGAGGTATCCTTAAGCGGACGAAGCTGCTCGTTTGTGATTTCCACCTCTGCGCTCTTGTTCTCAAAGCGCACCGCGAATGCTTTGACAATATATTCCGTTTCCTTTGCAGTATCTATCACGATAGGCGCTCTATATAGCTGCCAATCACCCTTCATTTTTCCATTCTCATAGAGTACGTAATAGATAGCTGAGCCGTTGTTCAATGAATTTTTGTCAACTCCTCTTTCAGTTCTGATTATTGAGGAAAGTGTAACCGTGGATTTCTCGCCACCAACGGCAATATCCACTTCAACCTCGGGTTGTGCGTTGTTTTCGTCATTCACCAAGTCCACAGAAATGCTTGAATATATTGCGTTTTCGTTATCGGGCGAATAGTTTTCATCGTAGGTTCTTAACCAAGCAAAGCAAATTTCGGGATAATGCCCCTGAATAACGGTCATCGCGTTACAAATCAACGTTGCGATATGTACCTGAGTTGCATCCACCCTATCAAAGCTAGGACTCTTATTTCCATCTTGAGTCAGGAAAAGGAACAAAAATGCGGACAGTGTGTAAACCGAGTCCTTCAACCTATCCCTCTCCTTGTAGGTAACGAAATCCGTTATTTTTTTTACAGTAGTCCCGTCAGCGCGTTCCATATCGTCATTCAAGCAATCCCAAATAATTTTAGAATATCTCGCTTGTTGCCATTCTGTGAGGTCACCCCATTTGCCCATTGCATTCATAAACAAATCCAAAAGTGTCCAGGGTTCAAGCAATAAACTAAGTGCGCGGTATGTTAGAGCCCCTGTGAATTCCTCATCGTAATACAAGCTGAATGCCAAGTTCAAAATACATTGCAGGGCTGTTTCAACGGAAACGAGCTCCTCCCCCGAAAAAACAACGTTTGAGGTGAAGAATTCTCGGTAATCGCCACCATATCCTCCGTTATCCTCGCTTCCACGACTGTATGTTCCGTTTGCCGCCCAATTTTGCAAATCGGCAATGAAGCTCTCAAGCCATTCGCGAGTGTTAACCTCGGACTCCTCATCAATCGGAATAAACAGCTCCTGTTTAAAAATCGCGTTTAAAATATTCATCGTGACAAGAGAAAAACTGTCACTGAACAGTATATTATCGTCAATGCTTTCAAGATGGAGCAGCATTTCATCGCGTATCGCTCCGTATCCGTCATCACCCACGAAATAAGGGGTATTATCCGTATATGTAGTAACGGTTATTCCTGTGGGCGTTTCGTAAATCGATGTTGTTATCTCTCCCGCCTCGGATCCGGGACTGTAGTGATCAACCCCATATCTCTTAAATCCCATTTCCTTAGGAGGAATAAGCGTCACAAGGTCGCAGGGATTTATAATATTGTGAATATTTGAGTAAATGCCGTCATAAGTCCACGGCTTGTTGAGAGCAAAAGCATCTGTGCCACAGTTTGGCGCTTCAAAGGTATAGGAATAAATCGCATTTCCCGATTCACCATAAGTATCCGTCAAGCGTTTGGCGGTAAGATTTGCAACCGCACCGCCGCGAGAGTATCCAACCACCCAGAATTTAACCTTACCATTCTTCAATGCGGTAGAAATATCAAACGAAGTGTTCGATTTGATATAACCCTCAATTTGTTCCAAAACCTGAGTTGCAGCGGTGGAAAAACCCTCCGCCTCGCCCGAAGCACCAAGCGTAACGTTACTTGCCCACTCGGCCTCGTAATCTCCGCCTCTAACGGCTATAGGCATAAGAATGTAATCCTCACCTTCAAGTGCTATTTTCTTTGCACCCATTATCATTCCTATCGTATCCTCTGTAGGTCTTATATCAAAACTTTCGTTCACGTAAATATCTTTATCCGAAACACCTATATCTGACATCAAAACCTTAACGTGACGAAAAAGGTTTGAATATGATCCTTGCGGCATAGTTAAATCAAAATCCGTTCGCATAGCATTGAAGCAAGCCATAGCAAGTGTTAGCGACATTGTGGAAAGACTTGGATTATAAATTTCGGGAGCATCCTCAAAATAACCATCGGAATAATAATAAATCGCAGTTTTGTTAACTTGTTTTGCGGATTGATGTCCGAATATGCCTTCCTGAAGATCGTATTTTTCGCGATAACCGTTTTCTATAACGCGGTAACGCTCGCTTATCGGCACGTTAACGCTCTGCGTTTCATTTTGAACTTCCGTAAAGGTGCTTTCCCCGTTTAGTGCTAAAACGGTTATCGGGGATGTTGTGCCGAATATCATCGTTGTCACAAGAACGAATGCAATTATTGAGTGAATTATCTTCTTCATATTTTTCTCCTTTTACACGTAAAGCAAATAATAGTGTAACCCTCGAAGATTGAAAATTTGAGTCTGATATTATAGATACTTGTTTTTCTTTATTATACCTGCTTTTATATCCCTTTGTCAAGAATGTTTTTTATAATGATTGTCGCCTCCACCTCACACGATTTTATGTACTGATTTTCAAATTTTGATTT
>JAGBYG010000099.1 GCA_017628875.1 Clostridia bacterium | reverse complement strand
CTCAACGATTTCTGCCTTATCACGAGCTGTTACACGATCTTTGATAAAACAGTTATTATCATCAAGTGCCTCGTTTGCCTGAGCAACGATGTAATTGTCTTCAACATCGGCAGTCATGTACTCAACCTCATCAGTTACGTAGTGACGAACAACACCGTTCTCCTCTACGTGCTTAACCTTGCGGTAAGGAGTCATAATAAAGCCGTATTCATTAATTTTTGCATAGCTTGTAAGATAGGTAATAAGACCGATGTTAGGACCTTCAGGCGTTTCGATAGGACACATTCTTCCGTAGTGAGTATAGTGAACGTCACGCACGTCGAAGGATGCTCTATCTCTGGAAAGACCGCCAGGACCCAATGCAGAAAGTCTTCTCTTATGAGTAAGCTCTGCCAAGGGGTTGTTCTGGTCCATAAACTGTGAAAGCTGAGAAGAACCGAAGAATTCTCTGATTACAGTAACAATGGGTCTGATATTAATAAGTGCCTGAGGTGTAAGCTTTTCGTTGTCCTGAGTAGTCATTCTCTCCTTAATGATCTTGTCCATTCTGGAGAAACCGATTCTCATCTGGTTCTGAAGCTGCTCACCTACGGAACGAATACGACGGTTGCCAAGGTGGTCGATGTCATCGTACTTACCAACCTCGTGTGTAAGGTTGAACAAATAGTTAATAGAAGCAAAGATGTCATCTCTTGTTACATGCTGAGGACGGAGCTTTGCCATGTTGAGTTTAACTGCATCTTTAAGCGCGTCAAGATCACCGCCAACCTCTTCCATAAGAGCAAGAAGAACGTCAGTCTTAACCCTTTCCTTGATTCCAAGATCACGAAGGTCTGTTCCGATTATATATTCAGGTTCTATTGTGTTGTTTGAGAATACCTTGATAACATCGCCATTATCAAGTTCGAGAGAAACGGTGTTGACAGCTGCGTGTGTAATAGCATCTGCAACCTCTCTTGTAGCTACTGTGCCCTTCTCATAAAGAAGTTCTCCTGTGATAGGAGAAACCACGTCCTCGGCAAGACGGTGGTCAACAATTCTACCGGCAAGATTAAGCTTCTTGTCGAATTTATATCTACCAACGGGCTGTATGTCATATCTTCTGGGATCGAAGAAATAGTTGTTAAGAAGTGTATATGCGGACTCAACAAGGGGTGGCTCGCCGGGACGAAGTCTCTTATAGATTTCCTTAAGAGCTTCAATACCTGCAGAAGTGTGATTTTTTGCAGCAAGCTCCTCACACTCGTCCTTTTCGAAGGTAGCAGTGAGCATTTCTTCATTTCCGAAGATTGCGTAAACGTCATCTTTGGTTTCGATTGTGGAACGATAATCAATAACCTTGCCCTTGTCATCTGTGTCGTCACTTGGAACTACACCAAGCGCACGGATAAGCATTGTGATCGGAACCTTTCTGTTCTTATCAATGCGTACCCAAATAACATTGTTTATATCGGTCTCATATTCAAGCCAAGCACCGCGGTAAGGAATTACTGTTGCAGCATACATTCTCTTACCTGATTTATCAATTTCTGATGAGTAGTACATACCGGGGGAACGGATAATCTGAGAAACGATAACTCTCTCAGCACCGTTGATTACGAACGTGCCCGTTTCAGTCATAATGGGGAATTCACCCATAAAGATATCCGTTTGCTTAACCTCGCCCGTCTGCTTGTTTGTAAGACGAACGTTAACCTTCAAGGGAGCTGCGTAGTTTACGTCTCTCTCCTTGCACTCTTCAACCGTATACTTGGGCTTCTGGTCAAATGAGTAAGAAACGAATTCGATTGAAAGATTTCCTGAGAAATCTGTGATGGGGGAAACGTCGCGAAGAACTTCTGCAAGTCCTTCCTCAAGGAACCACTTAAAGGAAGCTGTCTGAATCTCAACGAGATTTGGAAGCTCAAGTGTGCTTCTGTTTTTAGAGAAGCTCATTCTTGTGGTTTTGCCCTGTTTGTGTTCTCTGATGTTGATCATTAATACAATCACTCCATTCAAAAATATTCGCCATCGCAAAACGAACCATTTTGCGACGTTACTAACGCGCCCTGCGTTACCTTATATAATATATAAGCGCCGTTTTTCGCCATATATTAAGGTCATAAAAGGACAAAGTTAGCAATTATATTGCAGTTTACTATTTTATCACAACAATATTCGATTGTCAAGAGCTTTTTGAGAATTATTTTACTTATTTAGATATTTTTTCACTTTTTTTAAACTTTTTTCGAAAAAGCTATTGCATTTTTCAAAACAATATGTTATGATATGCAATGTATGGACGAGAACACTCGCACACCCTCTCAGGTGCAGGTGTTTACTGTTTCAGTATTTTATTAAGGAGGGTAAAGACTTTGGCAAACATTAAAAGTGCAAAGAAGAGAATCAAGGTTATTGAAGCTAAGACATTGCAGAACAAAATGTTCAAAACACAGCTTAAGACTGAGATTAAGAAATACGAAGCAGCTCTTGCAGCAGGAGACAAAGAACTCGCGCAGGCTACTTACAAAGCAGCAACAAAGAAGATTGACCAGGCAGCTTCTCGTGGCATAATCCACAAGAATGCAGCAGCTCACAAAAAGAGCCAGTTCACAAAGAAGCTCAACGCTTTGGGTTAATCAATGAACATAAAAAACGTACACCTCTCACCGTGTACGTTTTTTATTTTTGATAAAAATTATACTCTCTTTTTTTCCAAAAAATAGTGCGTAAATTTATAAAATATTTATTGACTTTTTCTTTTATATTTGATATAATACTTTTATAATAGATAAATATGCCGTTAAACAAAAGATGTTTAAAATTTGAAAGGAGTACATATGAATAAAGTTCTTAAAATTACTATCGCAGTGGTTCTCTGCCTCATCGTTATTCTTGCAGTAACACTTCTTATCACACAGTGCCATAACAGAGGTGGCGCACCCGAAGAAACAACCACAACTACAACCACTACAACTACAACAACCACAACAACAAAAAAGCCCGATCCCGATTGTACTCACGTTGACGCTGATTATGACGGTCTTTGCGACCTTTGCAATACAGAAGTTGAAAATTACTTTACACTTGCTGATGACGTAGTTTATGTTATTTCATCCGAACTTAACGTTCGCCAAACACCCACAGTTCCCGATGATAATTACAGTAACGTTTTCTGCTCTAAGTATATGGACGACGAACTCAAGCGCACAGGTTATAACGACAATTGGACAAGAATTGAAATCGACGGTGTTTCTTACTACGTAAGCACCGATGCTGTTACAACTCAAAAGCCCATTACAGAGTTTACACAGGTTGATGAAACCGTTTTCTTCACAAAGAATGCATACGCTATGACAAAGCCCAGCTATCTTGAGGGCTATTCCGAGCAGATCGATACATTCTTCAAGGGAAATTCCGTAAAGAGAACTGGTGTTGCTACAGTAAAATACGTTGACACAGACGGAGCAGAATACACATTCGCAAGAATTGAATACACAGTTAAGGTTGAGGGCGTTGATACTCCTCGCGTAAGCTATGTAAACAATGATTATTTGACAACAGAGCCCCCCGCAGATCCCGATGCAGGTATCGCATTTGAAGAAAACTCCGATGTTCTTCTTGTTATCGCAGACGAAAGTATCGCGCTTAGAAAATCAGCTATTTGGATTAATGGCGATAACGAGCACAATAATGCGCAAATCGCAGATTATGCTTTCACAAACGACACCCTTCAGGCAACTCATAAAGGAGTTGAAAGCGACGGCACAATTTGGTATAAGGTGCTTGTTAACGATGTAACTTACTACGTAATTTATAACGAAACACGTCTCCAAATTCAAACACCCGCGGCTGAATAATTTATTAAGTTTGTTTTAAAATCCGAGAGCAAATTGCTCTCGGATTTTTTCGTTTGCGTTTATATTCAAACTTTGATTTGTCGAGCAGTTTGAACACACAAACTCTTGCCTCCCTCTGACGAGGGAGGTGTCACAGCTCGTCTGTGACGGAGGGAGAGAACGTTATTTAAAGTAACTTTATGTTAAGAGCTCTCCCTCACCCGCTAACGCGGGAGCTCCCTCGACAGAGGGAGCCGAGTGTTTGGGTGTAATCTCAACTCCGCGATAAATCCCAATTTATAGTATAAAAGCATCCAAAAGCGAATTGCTTTTGGATGCTAATTTTATTTTTGAATTATTCTAAATGCTTCTTTGATTTCAGAGAAGGTATATCCGTATCGAACAAGGGATGCTACTATTTTCTTTCGAACTTCGGGATCCTCAGGCAAAATTTTGTGCTTTCTTTTAAAGCATTCAACACAATTTTGCACCAATATTTCGTCGTCAATTTTATTAATCTCGCTTTCCACAAGCGAACGATCATATCCTTTGGCGCAAAGTTCCCTGAAAATTCTTCTTTTTCCCCACAGCTTTTTAAGGCACGAATCAACCTGACGTTCAATATCAAGCTCCTCGTTAATAAGTCCTATTTTCTCAAGATGCTCGGCAGCTCCCACGGCGTTCTCTTTATCAATTCCTTTTGCGCGTAAGCGCTGTGCAAGGCGCATCTTCGACGACGCAGAGTAAGAAAGCAAGTCAGCTCCCTTTCTTATTGCTCTGCAGGATTTTGAAAGCCCCTCAATCTTATCGAAGGTTTCTTCGCCGATTACACTTCCCTTGTGAATACCAAGTTCCAAATATTGCTCGGTGAAAAGCAAAAATTTGCGCCTTTCAGCCCTGCCCTCTCCGTCACTTATTGAAACGGAAATTATCATCTCCGCGCCTTCACTTACAGCGCTGACAGAAATTACTTCTATCTTCATTATTATAAATTATTCTTCGTCAAGAGTTTCGATTTCGAATGCATCGATATCGTCATCCTCGTCAAGCTCAAATTCCTCACCGTTATCAACGAGCTTATCAGCCATTGCACGGACCTTTGCCTCAAGCTCATCCATAAGTTCTGGGTTAGTTTCGAAAATTTTGCGAGTGTTATCCTTACCCTGCGCAAGTCTTTCACCCTCATAAGAGAACCAAGAGCCGCTCTTTTTGATAATTCCGAGTGTAATACCCATATCAATAAGCTCGCTTGATTTTGAAATTCCCTTTCCGTAAAGGATATCAAATTCCGCAACCTTGAAAGGAGGCGCAACCTTATTCTTAACTATCTTACATTTAACACGGTTTCCGTAAACGTCAGCGCCATTCTTGAGTTGTTCGGTTTTTCTGATGTCAATACGAACAGAGGAATAGAATTTAAGCGCGCGTCCACCGGGAGTCGTTTCGGGGTTGCCGTACAT
>JAGBYG010000098.1 GCA_017628875.1 Clostridia bacterium | reverse complement strand
TTGAGGATTTCAAGACGTGCAACGCGTGTCTTGTCGAAAGCTTCCTGAATAATCTGATAGGTCAGACCGTCGTTCTTGATATCAACCTGGATAGCGGTGATACCCTTGTCAGAGCCTGCTACCTTAAAGTCCATATCGCCATAGAAGTCCTCAAGACCCTGAATGTCAAGCATTGTATCCCAAGAGCCGTCTTCAGCTGTGATAAGACCGCAAGAGATACCTGCAACGGGAGCTTTAATCGGAACACCTGCATCCATAAGAGCAAGAGTTGAACCGCAAACAGAACCCTGAGATGTAGAACCGTTAGAGGAAACTACGTCGGAAACAAGACGGATTGCGTAGGGGAATTCTTCAACAGAGGGAAGAACGGGAACGAGAGATCTTTCTGCAAGAGCACCGTGACCGATTTCACGACGTCCGGGAGAACGTGCGGGCTTAGCTTCGCCTGTGGAGAAGCCGGGCATATTGTAGTGGTGCATATATCTCTTTTCCTTGTCGTTATCAAGTCCGTCAAGGAGCTGTGCTTCGCTGAGTGTACCGAGTGTAGCAACTGTAAGTACCTGTGTCTGTCCACGAGTGAAAAGACCACTTCCGTGTGCTCTGGGAAGAAGTCCTACTTCAGAACCAAGAGGTCTGATTTCGTCCATACGTCTGCCGTCAACACGCTTCTTATCAACGAGCAACCAACGGCGAACGATCTTCTTCTGAATTTTGTAAACGAGCTCTTCCATCATTGTGGGAAGGTCGGGATATTCTTCGCTAAAGTTTGCAAGGATAGCTTCCTTGATGGGGAACATTCTTGCATCTCTAACTGTCTTATCGTCTGTGTCAAGAGCCACCATAACGTCCTTTTCGCAGAAAGCGAAGATTTTGTCGAACATATCGTGGTCAAGCTCGCAAGAGGGATATTCGAACTTTGTCTTGCCGATTTCGTCAACGATTGCGTTGATGAATTCAAGAACGCCCTGGTTTTCCTTGTGAGCGAGCATAATTGCATCGAACATAAGGTCATCGGGAACTTCGTTAGCACCTGCCTCAATCATAACAACTTTCTTCATAGAAGATGCAACTGTAAGCTCAAGGTCGGAAACTGCTCTTTGTGCTTCATTGGGGTTAACAACGAGCTCGCCGTTAACAAGACCCATAAATACACCGGAGATAGGACCATTCCAAGGAATATCGGAAATAGAAAGAGCGATTGATGCACCGATCATAGCTGTGATTTCGGGTGAGCAATCGGGATCGTATGACATTACTGTAAGAGAAAGAGAAACGTCATTACGAAGATCCTTGGGGAAAAGAGGACGGATGGGACGGTCGATAACACGGCTTGTCAAGATTGCCTTTTCGGGGGGACGACCCTCACGACGAAGGTAACCACCGGGGATCTTACCTGCTGCATACATTCTCTCGTCGAAGTCAACGGAGAGGGGAAGGAAGTCGATGCCGTCACGGGGCTTTTCGGATGCTGTTGCGCAGCAAAGAACTGCTGTATCGCCATATCTTACAAGGCAAGAGCCGTTTGCAAGACCTGCAAGCTTACCTGTTTCAACAACAAGGGGTCTGCCTGCTAATGTGTAATGAAATGTTTTGAAATTTTTAAACACTATAGGTGAACTGATTGAATTACTCATTTTTAAATTTCCTCCATAAAAATTTTTATTTTATATTTTATTCTTACGGGGTTTAGCACTTAATTACAATCTTGATTTTCAAGAGCATAATTAACTGCTAAAACAACCGTAAGATGTGCGACTGATTGAATTTGTTAAAAAACAAACAAAGGGAGTGAGGAGTCGGCAAAAACCCACTCTCCCACTCCATATTTGTTCTTATTTTCTGATGCCAAGCTTCTTGATGATAGCTCTGTATCTTTCGATGTCAACTCTCTGAAGGTAGTTAAGAAGATTTCTTCTGTGACCTACCATTTTAAGAAGACCGCGACGGCTGTGATGGTCGTTGTGGTTGTTCTTAAGATGCTCGTTAAGGGAGTTGATTCTGTGTGTGAGAATAGCGATCTGCACTTCGGGAGAACCTGTGTCACCTTCGTGTGTAGCGTATTCAGCAATTATAGCCTGCTTTTCGTCCTTCAACATTTTACTTTTCACCTTTCTAAAAATTTATTTAACGCAAAGCACAGTAATCGGCGGGTGAAACACTGCTATTGCAGTCTTATTTTCCCGAAAACCGAGCCATACGTCATACGAAATGTATTTTACCATAAAAAAGGAACTTTGTAAATAGTTTTTTAGAAATTTTTTCAAATTTTTTTATTTATTTTCTATTAATTATATATTTTCTTTTTGTTTATTTTTAACAAATGAGGAAATGAGTGATGACGCACCACCTATTATCAGCATCCCACCGAATATTTTGCGAAGCAGGTCGGGATTGATTTGCGATGCCCAAATGCTCCCGAAAACACAGGTTACAGCTCCGCTGATGCTCAAAATGGCGGTGCATTTCCAAACAATTTTTTTCTTTTTGACATTATAAATCGTTGAAGCAAGACCGCAGAGAATGAAAAAGCAGAGATTTACCGCTTGTGCTATAAGTTGCTCCGTACCTTCAAAAAGAGTTAGATATATTACAAGAAGTCCGCCACCTCCCACTCCCATTCCCGAAAGAGTGGCAATTACTAAAGAAATAATAAAGAATTTCACTTTTTATTTACCACCTCATCAAAGGATTTTGAACGCGTGTGATGAATTGGGTCCCAACCAACCTTTTTGAAAAGTGCGATTAGCGAGATTGGAATATAGGTGTACATAAAAATGGGAAATAAGAATAAATACCCTATCTTTTTTGCGTTTGTTGTGTGTATCTTTTTCCACTCGGAAATTATTGTGATAAGTCCCATTAATAACATTATTGAATAGGTAAAACCAATGTATCCGAGCAAGCTCTTTATTACAGGCACAGGGTTGCCTATACCAAGTATTCCGAAGGTAATTGCGCTAACGCTTGTGGAAAGCAAGGTCACGGTCAAAATAAACGCAGGCATAATGTTCATCGTCATATCAAAGAATGCGAATTTTCGGTGCTTGAAAATACCCTTTACCAATGCTTTCCCGTGCTTTTTCCAAACTTGGAAAAAGCCCTTTGACCAACGCAATCTTTGTTTATAGGATTGTTTGAAAGTGATGGGCTGCTCGTCAAAAAGCTCCGCATCAATGCAGCAGCCGATTTTTACGCCGTTGATTATCGAGAAAATGGAAAATTCAATATCCTCGGTGAGAAGATAAAATTTCCAACCGTTGAATTTATCAAGCAGAGCGCGACTGACGAAAAATCCCGTGCCCGAAATGGCACAAGAGGAATGAAGAAGCATTCTCGCATAGTGGAGAAATTTAGATTCTCTTATATACCACAGACCGTATCCTGCGCTTATCCAGTTATCTCCGTAATTTTTAGAGTTTCTGTAGCTTGTGAATGCTTCATATCCGTCAGAGCGCGTCTTGTTCATTTCTGTGACGTAATTGGGAGTCAAGACGTTGTCTGCATCAAGGACTATAATTCCGTCAAGTTCCTGCCAAGCGTTGCTTTCGCGAAGATTTGAAATAGCATAGTCAAGGGCATAACCTTTGCCGATTTCTTTTTTATTAAAACGTTCAAAAACGGTTGCGCCAGCTTCTTTTGCTATTTTTGCTGTATTGTCAGTACAGTTGTCTGCTATAACCACAACGTTCAAATAATTCTTATCATAGTCTTGATTTTTTATTGATGAGAGAAGATTTCCAATTACCTTTTCCTCGTTTCGTGCGGCTATCAATATTGCTATTTTATTCTTCTTTATCGGTCTTTTGTGTGGGCGCGGTTTTATTGCAAAGGGAACTATTGTATAAAAAATCTGATAAGAATAGCATAAAAACAAAATAAACCCGACCACAAAATTAAGATCTGCCAAAAATTCATTAAACATAAAATTCACTCCGAGTAATTTATTTGCTATGTAGAGCGCGCTATTTAAAAATCATCATAGCGCCACATATTATTACGAGAATAGAAAAAATAGTTTTTACAACTTTTAAATGGAGCTTTGTGAGTAAATATGCGCCAACAATTCCTCCAATCAACGCGCTTGGAATGAGAGTGAAAAATGAGGTATCTAAATTTATATATCCTTTGTAAAGATAAATTGATAAAGATATTACAGAGAGGGGAAGCATCGTTGCTACGGCATTTGCGAAAACTCCGTTTTCTTGTTTTTGATCAAACGTGAGAGCGTGTGACAAAAAATAAGTCACAATTATTCCGCCACCCGCGCCTAAAATTCCATTTGTTGCTCCTGCGAGCAAGCCAATCAAAATGTGAAGCCAATATTTTTTTAAAAAAGTCATAAAAAACTCCTTTTTTAGTGAAATAAAATGTTGAAATCGCAATATTTATATGATATAATAACTATATATGGTATTTTCGCGCGTGCGCGTGTCTATACACCGAAAATTATTAAAGGATGTGGTAAAATGGCAGAAAGAAAAACGACTACTAACAAAAAATCTCCGCAAACAACTAAAAAATCGTCTTCAACAAGTGTTGAGCGTTCAAAAAATACTCGTGCAAACGATAAGAACAGCTCAAAAGCACCAAAGGTTAGATTTGATAACCCGTCGGATAGATTTATTCACCAGGTTATTCCCTTTGTGTTGATTGCGCTCGCTCTCTTGCTTGAAGTGTGCTTTGTGCTTGCTTTGATCAACGGTGAAAAGCTTGTTGGAATTGCCGGTGTCTTTTTAAAGGACGTTTTCTTTGGATTGTTTGGCTTCTGTGCATTCGTTTTACCACTTATGCTCCTTAACCTTGCAATAAATTGGAGAAAATTTGTTGACTCCCACATGGTAAGGGCAAAAATTGTTTTCACAGTATTATTCTTGGTTTCCTTTGCGGGACTTATACATATTTTTGTAAAGGGCGCAATTAATTCCGATGTTACTGTGTTTTTGTTGCCGGATAAGATTTTTGCTTTTTCAAGTGAAAAAATATTCAGCTCCGGTGCTATCGGTGGTTTTTTCTGTGAGTGCATTTACTTCCTTTTTAAATCCGTTGGTTCAACAATCATTTTGATCACTCTCTCTATTTTGTTCCTTATTTTCTCACTTGGTATTTCTCTTCGCAGTATTGGAAACAAGATAAGAGACAAATGGGACATCTTTGCTTATGAGCAAAAGAAAAAGAGTGAAGCTCGCAGAGAAGAAAAGGCAGAGGAAAGAAGAATTGCCAAGGAAGAAAAACAAGAGCAAAAGAGACTCGAAAAAGAAGCTCGCGAGGAAGAAAGAGCAAGACTTGAGGCAGAAGAAGAAATGATGCGTCAGGCGGAAAAGCAGATTGAGGAAGAAAGAATTGCTGAAGCAGAGCGCCGCGCTATCGAAAGAGAAGAAAGAGAAAAGAAAGATAAAGAAAAATATGGCGAAATGCGTTTCGTAGAGCCCGAAAAGGTAACCTATGAAGAACCTGAATTGAAAAAGGCTGAGCTTGATGATGCGCCCGAAGAGGATGATGACGGCAGAATCGACGTTGCGGCAATATTCAGAAATCCTCCCAAGCAGTTTGATCCCGTTCAGCTTCTTCAAGATGATGAGGATATTTTTGAAGAAGAACCCGAGGAGTCTCCTGCAGAGGTTATAACTCCCGAAAAGCCCAAAAAGGCGAAGAAAGAGGAGAGACTTGAGGTTGAAATAAAAGAAAATACCGAAATTGATACCGTTCCCGATGATGGCGAGGATTCTACAGTTCCTGAAAATATCGTTCGCGAATATGTAAGACCCAATGTTGAGCTTCTTAAAAATTATAAGAATGAAGAAAACGAAAAGGTTGCACACGAGGAGATCAGAGCAAACGCATCAGCCCTTATGGAAACCCTCAAGAGCTTTGGTGTTCGTATTCAGGAAATCACATATTCAAGAGGACCCACAATCACTCGTTACGAGCTTAAACCCGACGTTGGCGTTCGTATTCGTGCTATTGCTAACCTTGTTGATGATATAGCGCTCAGTCTGGCTACTACGGGTGTAAGAATTGAAGCGCCTATTCCTAACAAAGCGGCGGTTGGTATTGAGGTTCCAAACAAAACGGCTGCTACAGTTGGATTGCGTTCACTTATTGATAGCCCTGAATTTGAAGAGAAGAAGAGCGTTTTAACTGCGGCTCTTGGTAAAGACGTTGGTGGTAATTCCGTTTACTTTGATATTGGTAAGATGCCCCATATGCTTATTGCGGGTACAACGGGTTCGGGTAAATCCGTTTGTATCAACTGCATCATTATGAGTATTCTTTACAAGGCAAGTCCCCGTGACGTTAAGCTCATTCTTATTGACCCCAAAAAGGTTGAATTCCAACCGTTTAGATCAATACCCCATCTCTATGCGCCAATAGTTACTGATCCCAAGAAGGCAGCAGGAGCGCTCGCTTCGGCAGTTGCTGAAATGGAAAGACGTTTTGAACTTATCGAGAACGTTGGTGCAAAGAATATTTCGGGATATAACGAGCTCACAGCTAATGATCCTTCAAAGGAATATCTTCCTTACATTGTTATTATTATTGACGAGCTTGCAGACCTTATGATGACAGCTGCCGACGACGTTGAAACCGCAATCTGCCGTATCGCGCAGAAGGCAAGAGCGGCAGGTATTCACCTTATCGTTGGTACACAGCGTCCATCCGTTGACGTAGTAACAGGTCTTATTAAAGCAAATATTCCTTCCCGTATTGCGTTCACCGTGGCTTCACAGGTTGACTCCAAAACAATTCTTGACTCTGCGGGTGCAGACAAGCTCATTGGACGAGGCGATATGCTCTTTGCTCCCATTGGCTCTACAAAGCCAATGCGTGTTCAAGGCGCATTCGTTGATGATCGTGAGGTTGAAAGAATAGTTGACTTTATCAACGAGCATAATGATGGTGTTTCCTTTAATGATGCCTTTATCCAACGACTCGAGGAAGAAGCTGCTAAATGCGGAAATCCTAAAGGCAAGGGCGGAGGCGGAAGCTTTGCTGGTATGGACGATGGAGAGCCCGGTGAAGAGGGTGTTGATCCCAAATTCAAACAGGCACTTGACGTTGCGATTGAAATGGGCAAGATTTCCACATCGCTCCTTCAGCGCAGACTTGAAATCGGCTACGGCAGAGCCGCGAAGATTATTGACCGTATGGAAGCGCTCGGTTACGTTAGTGCGCCTGATGGCAATAAGCCCCGTGTAATTCTCGTTACCAAAGCAGATATAATGGAAAAACGTGTTAATGACGAGGAATAATTAAATAAAAAAACAAGAGGACTTCACTTGAAGTCCTCTTTTGCGTGTTATCTGTTTAAATTTGATTTATTGGATAGTTAGTTAAGTTAAGACCGCTCAAGCCGCTTAGGCTTCCGCTTTTGTAAAAGCGGAGCAAAACAATCGCGTGTATTAGTGCTGATTTGACGTAAATTTTCGATAAAACACGAGTGTTTTATCGGTACAAATAACAAAATATCCTTATGAAAATAAATTTTCAACGGACATTTTATTATTCGTACTACGAAAATCAAACCGATGGCT
>JAGBYG010000097.1 GCA_017628875.1 Clostridia bacterium | reverse complement strand
TTCGCAATTCGCGAGCGAATTGGCGGTACAAATAACAAAAGATCCTTACGAAAAAAAGTTTTCGACTGACATTTTATTATTCGTACTACGAAAATCAAACCGATGGCTTGATTTTCAAAAATTTACTTTGACTATGCGTAGACGATTTGATAGCAATATCCTTACGCATTGTAGTATCAAATCACAGATTTTCGAGGTGCCTGTTAAACACCGAGAAAATCGTTATGTGTTGTTTTGCTCTACAAAACAACACGATTTGCGCGAAATCTTGCGCGATAGCTCTACAAAAAGTTTTGCGGAGCTTTTTCAAAAGCGACCATTTTTTTTACTCAACTAACTTCTCCCCCATAAATCTCAATTTATGAAAAACAAAAGGGATGCCAAGGCATCCCTAATTATTTATTCAAATTTCTTCTTATACCAAATATTAATGCCAAATAATGCAACTACAAACGCGATACAAATATAAACAAACAAATTTCCGATGTATGAATACAGCGTTCTTCCGCTTGAGGCATAAACGGTATCGAGAATATAGCCCTCCTCGAAAATGGGAATATCGCCAACAACCTTACCCTTATCGTTAATGATAGAGGTTATTCCCGAATTGGCGCAATTCACGGTATATTTTCCCTGCTCCACTGCACGCAAAACATTTTGTGAATGGTGCATATTAAGAGCGCGTGAATCATAAAACCACGAATCGTTTGAGGGGATAATAAAGATCTCAGCACCCTCTCTTGCGCTTTCAATTCCAATCTGGTCATAAATGGAGTCAAAACAAATCAATGTTCCCACTTTGATAGAGTTTTCTTTGTTTTCTGCCAAGAAAACCGTTGCCTTTTCGCCGATACCAACCTCATATCCAAACGCATTTATCTGAGCAAGCATAGGCACTATCGCATACACAAGCTTTTTCATCGGCAAATATTCACCAAAAGGAACGGGGCGTATTTTTGAATATGCTCTTACAAGCATTTCTCCGTCGGGATAAGCCACGGACATTGAATTGTAGAATAGGTCATCAATTTCAACATAAGAGCCAAAAATGATAGTCACTCCAAGCTCTTTGCTAAGATTACTCACAAACTCTTTAACGGTAATATACATATCATAATTGTCGGGGTCAATGTAATCGTTAACGTCAACAGGAAAAACTCCCTCAGACCAAACCACAACCTCCGCTCCATTTTTAACCGCTACCCTTGTTTGTCGCTCATAGGCAGAACAGATTTCAGAAAAAGACACGAAAACATCGTATGCTTCAATATTTCCCTGAACACCGGCAATTTTAATAGATCTTTCCTCATCAGTTTGAGGAATAAAATACAAAACTGAGCCGATTATTATATTGCCCCAAAGAACAGCAAGAGCAGATATTGCAGCAACCTTTCTGATATTCGCCTTAAAAATTGCAAAAGCAAATAAAAAATTAAAAACAACCACCAAAAAGGTCAAAAAATACGAACCAAAAAGCGATGCGCTCTGCATCATAATCGGCATCTCGGTTTGAGAAATAGCAATTCTCGACCACGGCACACCTGCCCAAGTGAAGGTTTGCGTCCACTCATTGATGGCAAAGAGAGCTGCCGCAAAAGGTGCAAGCAAAATCGGATATTTTTTGTAAACTGCCGTTTTGAAGAAGCGAGAAATTAGTACGAAAACAAAAGCAGAAAATGCGCTTTGAAGAGCAGAAAGTCCAATCCAAGCAAGAAATATTACCCCTATGGATTGAATTTTATTCAATTCAACAAAATCAAGCGGATAGAAATAGGTAAACCAATAAAATCCAACTATATCCAAGCTCATATAGAAAATAAAGCCGTCAAGATATGCTTTTTTCACCTTATATTCTTCCTGCTCGGCTCTTTTCATTAAAGCAAATGCAAGGGGAATCAAGGCAAAATACGATATTGCACCAAGCTTTGCAAAAATTAGCGTAAAGCCAAGCAAAATACCTGAAAAAATCATAAGAAATCTTGAATTTATTTTGTTTACAAGACTTGTCATAATCAATCTCCCGTTAAATAAAATCCTTTAAAAACCAAACGTCATCACGCTTTAATTTGACTTCCTTGCCCTTAAGATAACCAAGCGCACCGCTGTCATCATCAAAATCAAAGCGAAGTCGATAGGCATAAAGTGCTTGATATTTGTAACCCTTTGCCCTATCGTCTTTGTTTATTCCATATTTTCCGTCACCGAGGAGCGGATGCCCAATATAGCTCATATGCGCGCGAATTTGGTGCGTTCTACCCGTAACGAGCTCAATTTCAAGCAAGCTCATTCCGTTTTTCTCGGAAACCACCTTGTATTTTGTAATGATATTCTTTGAACCCTTTACCTGTTTGTCAAAAATCTTAACCTGATTTTTGTCGCTATCCTTAAGTAAAAATCCTGTAAGAGTATCCGACTTTTTAGGCATTTTTCCGTGGACAACACAGTAATAGAACTTTGAAATCTCATCATTCTTAATCTTTTCATTCATCACGCGAAGCGCCTCGGCATTCTTTGCACCGATTACTATACCGCCCGTGTTTCTGTCAATTCGGTTGCAAAGCGCAGGGGCAAAGCTCTGCTCATTTTCGGGATCATATTCGCCCTTTTGATAAAGATATGCCTTGATGTGCATAATCAAAGTATTATCCTTACCCTCATCGTCCTCGTGAACAAGAACTCCCGGACGCTTGTTACAAAGAATGATGTTCTCATCCTCATAAACTATAGTCAATTTAGGTGTAATATTCGCAAGCGCAGAGTTATCCTTTTCGGGAGAGTCAAAAAACTCGTCCTTAATAAAAAGCTGCACAATATCACCCTCTTGCAAAACGTACTTTTGCTCCGTTCTTGCGCGATTGACCTTTATTTTCTTTGTTCTGATATATTTATACATAAGCGACGTGGGCAATCCCTTGACAGCTTTAGTCAAAAATTTGTCAAGACGCTGCCCCGCATCGTTCTTTTTTATTTGAAATTCTTTCATTTTTTCTCCAAAAATCAAAACAAGGAGAAGGATAACTCCCTCTCCTTGATAAGACACAATTAAAGTGTACCAAAAATTCTGTCACCTGCGTCACCAAGACCGGGAACGATATAGTCGTGTTCGTTGAGCTTTTCATCCATAGCAGCTGTGTAAATATCAACGTCGGGATGATCTGCCTGCACCTTTGCAACACCCTCAGGACAAGCAACAAGGCACATAAATCTAATGTTCTTGCAGTGATACTTTTCCTTAAGCATAGTAAGTGCATCAGAAGCAGAGCCACCTGTTGCAAGCATTGGGTCAACAAGAATAACGATTCTCTCCTCAATATCTGCGGGCATCTTGCTGTAGTATTCAACGGGCTTGTGAGTTTCGGGGTCACGGTACATACCGATATGACCAACCTTTGCAACGGGCATAAGGGAAAGAAGACCGTCAACCATTCCAAGACCTGCACGAAGGATGGGAACGATAGCAAGCTTTTTACCTGAAATCAATTTCTGTGTTGACTTGCAAATGGGAGTTTCAACAACTGTATCTTCTGTGGGAAGATCGCGTGTAAGCTCGTAGCCCATAAGCATTGCAATCTCGTTAAGCAACTGTCTGAAATCCTTTGAACCTGTGTCCTTATCTCTCATAATAGTAAGCTTGTGTGCGATAAGGGGATGATCCATAATGTGTAATGTACTCATTTTTTGCTCCATTCCGCTGAAAAACAGCATGTATTTATTTCTATCTAAAGTATTATACTACCTTTTTCTCCATTTTTCAAGAGGATTTTGAGAAAAAATACAACAAAAACAGGATTTATTTCAAAAAATCACCCCATCAAAAGACAGGGTGATAAATTTATTCAATTATTGAGTTTGAGGAACATTATCTTTGTCGTAGAACACAAGCGTACCGTTGAGATACTCTTCAACGTCCTCGTCAACGAGCATTATCGTGCCGTCGGGCAAGATGTAGCTGCCGTTGGCGGATACTTTCATTACTGACATAATAATAAATCCTTCGTCGCTTCCAAAAATCTTTGTGTAGCCACAGCCAACACAAATTTGAAGGTCTGGGGAAATCTTTGAAATTTTAAACGCGTGAGAAGCTGTTGTCGTAGTTCGCGCATTACAACCGTCACACGCACTAACGTGAGTTGTTGGATTCAAATATACCCAAGTAGTAAATGAGTGAGTTCCCACCGTGCTTTCGTCTACATATCCGCAATCAACACATTTTTGTCCGTGCTTCGTACCGGAGGCAAGCGAAACAGATAATGTCATATCGTGCTCACTCGTTACTGAATATCCACAGTCGGTGCATACCTTAGTATGATATATACCATCAACGCTTTGATAAGCTGTATATCTATGTTCCGATGTATTAATATCATTTGCAACACAACCGCATTTGTATTTATGATTTACAACATCACCCGCGATTTGCTCATATTCGTGCTCGTGTTCTAGATGACAAGGAAAATAGCAGGAACAGTATGTCGATCCGTCCCAATATACGTAATTATACGCGTGTGAATGTGAATCCGTTGGGGTAAAGGTTGTTGCATTTTTAATTCTTGTATAGTTAATAGAAGATAAATCCACGTGCGTATACGTAACAAGTTCATCCGTTTCATCATAGCCGTCAGTCCATCCCATATTAGCATATAACTTTCCTGTAGATGCATCATAATCGTATACCACGAGAACGTGTCCTGTATTTTGGTCAGCCAAATCAACGGCAATCATAACCGGAATTCCCCGAGAAACATTAGTGATAATATAATTTTCAATATCAGTAGTAACTGTTTCATACGTTAATTTTGCACCGGATGCGTTTAAATAATCTTCTATAAGGTCTTCTCTGTCTTCTCCCCCCAAACCAAAAGGATTGATATTTTGACTTACTCTTGATGCATAAAACTCTTCCGTAATCATCGTCCCCATTAAATAATAATGAAAGTATCTATCTCTATTACTCTGATTTTTTACTAGTTCATAATATTGTTCTTGAGTTAGTCTTTCATTATCACTCAAACCAAGTCGCTCGGATTCATCAAAGGGCAAGCGTTCATTTTCTCTAATGCCGGGAGAATTTTCAAAGTTATGAAGGGTCAATTCACTATATGTTAGAATGCCATCTACATACTCTGTTTTTTCAAATAATGAATTCAGATCATAATTATCATCAATAATAGTATCATCCCAATATGTATCATAATATGAAAGCATCATTGCTATTGCTACATACGAGCATGAACCAATATAGTTATACCCCATATTTTCTCTTAAATTATAAAAATAATAAGTCGCAAAATGCTGCGTTTGATATAATGTGTCCGTATTAACATACTCCACATCTACCTTTTCAAGTGCATCAAAACAATCAATTGAATCATCTGTAAATTGAAGCTTTGAGTCATTACCAATAAATGAATGTTCGGTTTTGATGCAATTACTATCAAACGAAAAATCCGATTCTTCATTAGAAGTAGCATTATTCGTATAAAATGAAAAAACAAGCCCTATTATAAGCAATAATACTAATATTTTATTCATATTTTAGCCTCCTATCACTATATATTCTAACAAAAAATCCAAATAATTTGAAGATTGTATTTCTTGCAGCAACTCCAAACTTGAGGCAGACACCTCAAAATATATTACAGCAGTTTCATCAACATATACTCTGTACGTGTAAGAAGTAATATATTTAGGATAATAATCGCTAACACTGCCAAGAAAACGATCTGAATACGATTTTTTTATTTCAAAAACCGTATCATTAGAAAAATTATAGAAGTTTCTTATTGGAGAATGAAATCTAACTATTGCATAATTTCCTTCTCCAAGGCCACGTATTTCAACTTCGCTTTCAATATAGGCAGTGTCCCAGAAAGGTTTTACTTCTCCATTACCCATTAATCTTTCTCTAAAAAAAACGTAGTATGGATTGGCAGTGTATTCATCACTATTTTCAAAATCAAAAGTAACAAATGTGTATCCTTCGGGAAATTGTTGTTTAATTGAAACAGCTAATTCACCAAAATTATCCGCTCGCCAACCACCCTCAACAATACTTCCATATCCACCATCCATATCTTCGGTTGTTGTAGTAAATATATTCTTCAATTCACAAGCAGATAAATTCAACACACTCATCCCCAAAATAACAACAAGCATCAATTTTGCGATGAGTTTGGTTTTGTTTGGTTTAAGGCTTTGATTTTTCATAATGAAATCTCCTTTCGTTTTGTAATTCAATTGTAACACATTTTAGCATGGTGTGTCAACACATTTTTGTTTGCTAATAGAGATGAAAGGCAAACGGATATTTTTTGACTTTCATAAGAATTCTCCTTTCGGTATAATACATTCCTTTTCAAAAAGGCATAATTTCCCTATTTTAAAAAGTGTTCTATATACTAATACCCGTTTTCTTCGAAAAATTCTTCAACTTTTTTGAACTTTTTTTGAAATTGTGCAAAAATTGTTATAATTTTACAATTTGTTAACATTTTGGTCTTGTCGGTAACGGGCGATTCGTGAATCGCCCCTACGGTCTGTGACGTTGCCGGGAATGTCTTCAAATTTTGATTTATCGGGGAGTTAGTTTGAAACAAGA
>JAGBYG010000096.1 GCA_017628875.1 Clostridia bacterium | reverse complement strand
TGGTTGCGAAGTTATCGTCTGCAAGAATCATATCTGCAACGTTCTTTGTTACGTCGGTACCTGTGATACCCATACCAACACCGATGTCGGCATTTTTAATAGAGGGAGCATCGTTTACGCCGTCACCCGTCATAGCGGTGATCTTGCCTTTTTTACGCCAAGCGTTAACGATTCTTGTCTTATGCTCGGGCTGAACACGTGCGTAAACGGAGTATTTTTCAACGAGAGTGTCGAAATCCTCGTCGGAAATATCGTCAAGCTCTGCGCCTGTGATTGCCTGAGTTGAGTCTGTGATAATACCAAGCTGTGTTGCAATAGCAACTGCTGTGTCCTTATGGTCGCCCGTGATCATAATGGGACGGATACCTGCAAGGCGACATTCGTCGATTGCGGGTTTAACCTCGGGACGAACGGGGTCGATCATACCAACCATACCGATAAAGCAAAGTCCGTTTTCAAGAGCTTCGGGCTCATAAACTGTGGGCTCTGCGTCAAGATCCTTATAAGCGCCTGCAAGAACACGAAGAGCTCTGTCTGCCATACCCTTGTTTGCGGAGAGAATCTGCGCTCTGATTTCATCGTTAAGAGCAACTACCTTTCCACCGATAAGGGCAGAGGTACAAACCTTGAGAATTTCATCAGGTGCGCCCTTTGTGAACTGAATGAGCTTACCGTCCTCTGTTTTGTGAACGGTTGTCATCATCTTACGCATTGAGTCGAAGGGAACTTCGCCAATACGTACGAAAAGATTTTTCTGTGTGTTTTTAGAAAGGTTAAGGGTTTCTGCGTAGTTAACGAGCGCACATTCTGTGGGCTCACCAATCGCTGTGCCTTCATTTACATCAAATTCTGCGTCGGAGCAGAGTGACATTGAATTTGCAAGAAGTCCTTCATCGTCACCGTAGTGGTCAACAACGGTCATCTTGTTTTGTGTAAGAGTACCTGTTTTATCAGAGCAGATGATCTGTGTGCATCCGAGTGTTTCAACTGCAGTGAGCTTACGGATAATTGCATTTCTCTTTGACATATTTGTAACACCGATTGAAAGAACGATTGTTACAACTGTTGAAAGACCCTCAGGAATTGCCGCAACCGCAAGGGAAATGGCAACCATAAAGAAGTCCATTACTTTATCAAATGTAAATGCGCCTGTTGTGAGAAGCTCACGAACTACGTTAATGCCAAATACGAGAATAGAAATGATGATTACGAGAACTGTGAGGATTTTTGAAAGCTGACCGAGCTTTATCTGAAGGGGAGTTTTGCCCTCTTGCGCGTTTGCAAGAGCATCTGCAATCTTACCCATTTCAGTATCCATACCCGTTGCAGTTACAACTGCTTTACCACGTCCGTAAACGATTACGCTACCCATATAAACCATGTTCTTACGGTCACCAAGAGTAACTTCTTCTGCGTCGATTACGTTTTCTGTTTTATTTACGGGAACTGACTCACCTGTGAGTGCTGCTTCTTCTGCTTTAATTGAAGCACATTCGATAATTCTTGCATCTGCGGGAACTGCGTCACCTGCTTCAAGAACGATGATGTCACCAACAACAAGGTCTTCGCTCTTAACGGTGATCTGGTGACCGTCACGAATAACCTTACTTGTTGCAGCAGCGATCTCCTGCAATGCTTCAATTGCTTTTTCTGCCTTGCTTTCCTGAAGAACGCCGAGAATTGCATTGATAAGGACAACTGCAAGGATGATTACCACGTCAGAGGGGAAGCCGAAGTGACCGCTTGTTACACCCTCGTAGATTTCCATACCTGCAGAGATTGCGGCAGCTACGAGAAGAATAATTGTCATAGGTTCAGCAAGCTGCTTGAAGAAGCGTTTGATCATTGATTCTTTTTCGCCTTCAGCAAGCTTATTCTTTCCGTTTTTCTCAAGACGTGCCTGCGCTTCTGCGGAGGTAAGTCCATTTTCGTTAGTAGAAAAATGGGAAAGAACTTCTTCTTTGGAATTGTTGTAGAAATTCATATATTTTCTCCTTTTATTATTGTGAGATTAATTTTGCGTAAAAAAGACTCAAGTGTGATACCACACTTGAGTCTTGTTCATTAAGATATGCCAGACCAAAACGGTCAAGATGTTGACATATCACGTATATTTTACGCAAACTACTCCCTCGAGTGAATAAATTATATCACATTGTTTATTTTTTGTCAAGTAAAATTAAGGAAATTCAATAAAAATTGATTAATTTATTATTCCGCCACCTACAACGATGTCTTCGTCATAGAGAACTACCGACTGACCGCGAGTTATTGCACGCTGTGGTTCGTCGAAGATTACTCTTATCGTATCATCATCGATTTGCTCTACAGTTGCGGGTTGTTCCTTTTGATTATATCTTATTTTTGCCTTGATTTTGAGTGGTTTTTCGATTTTTTCACAAGAAATAAGATTTATATTACTCGCAGTTAGAGTTGTTCCGAAAAGCTCGGAGTTTCGAGCGAGAGTGACGGTATTGTTTTCAAGATTTTTTTCAATTACGTACATTGGTTCGCCAAGGGCAAGTCCAAGTCCTTTTCGTTGACCGATGGTATATTTGATTATACCCTGATGAGTACCGAGGATATTGCCTTGAACGTCAATAAAATTGCCTTTTTCAAAGGTTTCGCCCGTGGTTTGTTCGATAAATGAAACGTAATCGCCGTCAGGTATAAAGCAGACGTCTTGGCTATCTTTTTTTCGCGCATTTACAAAACCGATCTGTTCTGCAAGATTGCGGGCATCTGCCTTTGTCATTTCACCTAGTGGGAAGATTGTATGAGCCAACTGATGCTGAGTAAGGGAATAGAGAACATAGCTTTGATCTTTTGATAAATCAAGCGCTTTTTTTAGCAAATATCTCCCGTTTTCACTCTTTTCTATACGTGCATAGTGACCTGTAGCGATTGCATCATATCCACGCTCCATAGCCATTTTAAGAAGTTGCTCGAATTTGATTTTTCGGTTACAAACAACGCAAGGGTTGGGAGTTGAGCCGTTTTTATAGCAATTGATAAAATCTGCTATTACACATTCCTTAAACTGAGCACCGAAATCGTGCGTTTCGTGGGGGATACCGAGAATATCACAAACTGATTTTGCGTCACGTATATCCTGCATCGAACAACAGGAGTTTTCACCGTATATTAAGTTGTCACTTTCATCGTGAAGCTTCATTGTTACACCGATGGCTTCGTGGTTTTGCTTTACGAGGTAGGCGGAAACTGCACTATCAACACCGCCACTCATAGCAACGAGTACCTTCATAGCTAAACTCCTTTCTAAATTCTATAGTCCTCCCACATAAATGTGGTAGGAGTGCCTTCCTCAAGCAATCCTTCAAAATCGTTTTGTCTGAACACTTCGTAAACTGCAATAGCTACGGAATTTGAAAGATTGAGTGAACGAAGGGCATTTAGCATCGGTATGCGCACACAGAATTCGCGCATCTCATAAAGAAGCTCCTCTGGAAATGAATCCTGTGGCTCACCTTCGATGAGAACTGTAAGAATTCTGTTTCTGCCATGGAATTCGATAAACTTCTCAATCTCTGTACGACACCATACAGATTCCTTTGTTCTTGGAGAACAAATAACGATGAGATATTCAGATTCCTTTAAAGCCTGAACAATAGGATCCTCTAAGTTATTAGTTATAGTTAATTCTTCTTTATCTCTAAATACTCTCTTGATTCCAGTCTTATTAACATCTTTACTAACTTTAACATTCTTAGGAAGCTTAAAGCCTTCAAGATAGCTGTGAATCTTTTCTGCTACAAACTTATCAAGGTCAGTGTGTCTGTAGCTTATAAATGCATCATATTTATATTGTTTACTCATATTACTCTCCATTCTGAAGTATTGCGTATAAATTACCTAC
>JAGBYG010000095.1 GCA_017628875.1 Clostridia bacterium | reverse complement strand
GGCGGAAAAACCTCAAAGGAAAGAGAAGGCTTTGCGCCATTGATTATATCAATAATTTTCATAATATGCTCCGTTTTTGACATTATTAATTGATTATATCATATAATATTGAACATTTCAATATTAAGTGTTTAATTTTAGGCAAAAAAGTATCCACCGACTAGTCGGTGGATAAGACTTTATATAAATAACGATTTAATGATGTCGGTATTTTTTTCTGAATATTCAATTTCCTCTGAAACTATTCTTGCACATTCCGCAAGAGTGTCAGGGAGTGAAATTGATGAAATAATGCTTGTACATACTAGAGAAAAGCAGAGAGAAGCATAAAAATCATCGTAGTCGCACGCCTCGGAGCAATGGCGGTAAATAAAATATGCAAGTATTCGTTCAAGTTGTTTTGCCATATCGAAATTGATAAAATATTTTGAGGTGATGGAGAATAACTTTTTATGATCTTCATTAAGATACTCCAAAGAATCAATTATTTTGTAAAAAGGGAACTCATTGAGATAGATATCATAGTAATCGTATATCATCTCTAATTTGCCTTCAAATGTGAGATTTATATCCTTCAATATGCCATAAATTCGTTCACGCTCGGCAATTGCATCGAATTCACATTTTTCAATCTCTCCGTCGCATTCTCCAATTTCCATCATTTGGTCGTAAGAGTTTGAATTTATTATAATTCTGCATGCTTCTTCGCAAGAAAGTCCAATTCCAACTTCTTTGCCCGCGTTTGTGAAATTGTAGAAGCGAGGATGCTCGCGGCAGATGTCACAAAGACAGTTTTCACCACAATTCAAAATGATCTTACAAAGCCCTTTTTCGTTGAGGTGGGGGCATCTCTCATTTTGTGCGAGCTTGAAGTGGGGAGTTTCTCCCATTTCGATGCTGTTTCTTATATTTTCGCTGTATTCTCCCTCAAGCGAGGAGTATTTTTTCATCGTTTTTTCGTCAATATCGATTTCCCAACCAATGCAGCAGGAGTGTTTGCATTTGTCGGCTATGCAGGAGAAGTCGAGGTAATATTTTGGGGCGAGGAGTTTCATTAGGTGTTTTCCTTTGTTGAGTAATAGGTATAATTTAGCAAGTCATCTTCTTTTGACACGAATATGAAATTCATTTTTTCAAACAATTTGATAGATGGAGTGTTTTGTTCATCAATAGACACCTCAATTTTATCAAAGTCAAGTTGGAGCTTGCCGAATAGAATATCACGCAAAATTAGGGTTGCAATTCCTTTTCTTTGATACTGTGGAATTACCATTATATCCATATACAAAGTTTTATTATGTATTTCACAATGTGTTGCCGCAACTAAAATATCATTATCGAACACCTTAAAATAAAACACGTTTTCGGTTTGCGTAACGTAATTCCAATAATTGTTTTCATCTATGCTGATAAACTTAGCGATTTCTGGCTGCTTTAGAATAGAAGTCAAGTGGGGAATATCGGTGTCACTTATATTAACTATACGTTGATAGGTCACTTAGTGTTCTCCTTTGCGGTGTTGATGGAGGAGATGAGGATCCGTTTGATTTCCAAGCAATCGTTTAAAAGAGATTTTCCCATTTCTTCCGTAATGTATTCAGACATTGTTAAAAGTTTAAGCCAGTATTCTGTTTCCGCAGTTTCTTTTAAAGCAATGTGCATTTTGGAAATGAAATCTGCTTTGCTTTGACCGTAATTTGCTTCGTTAATATTAGCACCAATTGAAGTTCCACTACGAACAATTTGTTTAGAAATAATGGTTTCTTTACGCGTTTTAATGAGATATTGATGAAGTTTTATAATTCTCGATGCAAATGAAATAGATTTATCTATCAACAAGTTTTCTTTCATAGTCATACCTCCGTTTACAAAAATATTGTATCACAAAATAGCATATATTGCAAGAACAATTATTAATTATTCATCAGCCGTTTGTGGCGATTTCATTATTCATCCTTCATTAGAAAAGTCGCGTGAAATAAATGAATAATTAATGATGAATAATGAAAAATGAATAATACAAAAAGAAAAGCCGCTTGCTTACGCGCGCGACTTTTCTTTTTGGCAGGGGCAGGAGGATTCGAACCCGCGACCCACGGTTTTGGAGACCGGTACTCTACCAGCTGAGCTATACCCCTATATTGTGCCGTCTTTTGACGACTGTGATATTATATCACATAAAAATGAAAAAATCAAGGGGTTTTTGAATTATTTTTTAAGTTTTTTCGATTTATTTTTCTTTTTGCGTTTCCTTTTTCTGAATTTTTGTTTTCTGCGTGAACGCACCAAAAGTATGCAAAGCAAAACGGCAATCAGTATAATAATAAACCAGATACTGGTAATAAAGCTTTTCATCATATCCATTACAAATAAAAAGCTGTTTCGTTCGACGCTTATATTTACCAAAATCGGTGTTGAAGAAAGGACGATACCGTTGTGAGAAATCGTGAGAAGTCCTACTTCATCACCTATATTTATAGGCGCTTTTAGTTCATTGCCGTAAATCTGTATATTATAGGTCAAATCGGAGCTTACGTCAATCTCTTTTGAAAGAAATAATTTGACATCTTCCTTTAAAAATAGGTCGATATCATCATCGGAAATTGAATATTTGACGGGCAGAGAAGTTATCGCTTCTTTTGCGCTTTTTACAGTAACTATTTCATAGTCATTGAGTGCGTGTGAGAGGAGCTTTTTAGTATAGATTTCCGCGTAATTTGAGGTGTCTTTTTCGTCAAGTGCTAAAGCATTCATAACTATGGAGATTATCTCGCAATCATCAGTTTTATAGTAAACTATGGCGCAATCTCCCGACTTTGATGAGCCCGTGTTGAAATTGGCAAGTCCTTTATAAGATGAGAGCAGAGTTGAACGATTATTTACGCTTGTGTATTTGCTTGTTGCATTATCCGAGAAGCGATAAAATTTTGTTGAGCAAACCTTAACGAAATCCTCGTTTTGTGCCATATATTTTGCAAGAATTGAAAGGTCGCGGGCTGTGGTTTTTGCGGCGGCAACTTCAATTCCTGTAACATTTGCGTAGTGGGTTGACGTCATTCCGAGTGCTTCTGCCTTTTTGTTCATAAGATTTACGAATTCGTAAAGAGAAGGTGACACGGTGAGCGCAAGTGCAACTGTCGCGTCGTTAAATCCGCTGCAAAGCATAGCGTAAAGAAGGTCATTGGCGGTCAGTTTATTACCAATTTCAAGTTCCATATTTCGCCCTGAAACGTTTTGAAGCATTTTTGAGCTTATCTCTATTTCAGTATTTAGATCAAGACCTGATTCGAGAACTATGCAGGCGGTCATTATCTTTACAGATGACGAGGGCGAGATGACTTTATCTGCATTTTCTTCTGCCATAAGCAAGTTGTTTTTGAGATCGAAAAGATAGTAGGATTCAACGCTTGCCTCGTTTTTGTCGAGCTTGAATGCAATGGAGGGTATAGAAAAAAGTGAGAACAATGTTGCTGCGATAATAAATGAAATTATTATTTTTCGAAGCATAGTTCTCACCTCTTTTTTATTTGTTAAAATAGTAAATCGTTGCGGCAATATCCTTTTGGATTTGCTCCTTGAGGGTGTCAATAGACTCAAATTTCATCTCATCGCGGATACGGTGGAGAAATTCAATTTTGATTTTTTTACCATAACAATCAGCGTTAAAGTCGATGATGTGGGTTTCTATGTTTTTATGTCCGTCATCGTCAACCGTGGGACGAACACCAACGTTTGTAACACCAAAGTATTTTTTGCCGTCAACTGTGCAAAGTGTTGAGTAAATTCCGTTTTTAAGAATGAATTGCTTACCTTGAATGTTTTGATTGATGGTTGGAATACCAAGCTTTCTGCCGAGTGCCTTGCCGTGAATTACAGTTTCACAAACCGTATAGGGTTTACCAAGCAGGGAATTTGCTTTAAAAATATCTCCACTTGCCAAAAGCTCTCTGATATATGTTGAAGAAATAACGGTTGAACCGTCAACCGACATAAGCGGCACTATGGTAGCATTACCGTGCATTAATTCCTTAAGGAAATTGCTATCTCCACTGGCTTTTGCGCCGAAGCGGAAATTCTCTCCGCACACTGCGTGAATACAACCGCATCCCGTTTGCAAAACGTCCCTTACAAAGCTTTCGGGGGATAGAGATTTCATTTCGTCAAAATCCGCGATAATTGCATAATCAAGACCAAGGTCAGCAAAGACATTTAGTTTTTCTTCAATGGTATATATTTCTTTTGCTGCTTTGTAGGTGTTTGAGTCAAAAAACCAAGCACCACCCACAATGTTTGGATATTCATTTTTTATAATTTTTATTTTTTGAAGTACCGAAGCAACAAGTTGACGGTGCCCTAAATGAACACCGTCAAAATCACCGATACACAAAACGGTAGGTGAAGATATAATAGCTACTTCGACTCTTTTTTTTAAGTCAATAAATTTCATTTTATATTCCAAGATAATCCTTAAGTAAGGTTGCAAGCAACTCGTCACGATCGAGCTTTCTGATAAGCGCACGTGCATTATTGTGGTTAGTGATATATGTGGGGTCCTCAGAAATGATATAACCAACGATTTGGTTAATGGGATTATATCCTCTTTCGCTTAAAGCATTGTAAATTTCC
>JAGBYG010000094.1 GCA_017628875.1 Clostridia bacterium | reverse complement strand
GCGGTATAGCTATCGATTATCTTTCTAAAAACTTATCTAAATTCGTTCGTGAAAATCGAATTGATTTTGTTATCGCTAACGGAGAAAATGTTAGCGAAATTAAAGGCATATCAAAAAATGATGCAGAATCGCTTTTTAATATCGGTGTCGATTTTATAACCCTTGGAAATCACGCATTTGGTAAAAAGGATATTTATTCTTTTCTTGATGATAATGAGCATTGTATCATCAGACCCTGTAATTTCCCAATGAAATCCCCCGGAAGTGGTTATAGTATAGTTAATATAGACGGTTACAAAGCACTTATAATTAATGCTCTTGGAACTATGTATATGACACCACTTAACTCCCCCTTTGAAGCAATTGACAGAATTCTTGAGAGGGAAAAGGGAAGCTATGATTTTGCTATTCTTGATTTTCACGCTGAAGCAACAAGTGAAAAACTTGCTATAGGTCATTATTTTGATGGTAAAATTTCAATTATTTTCGGCACTCACACTCACGTTCAAACAGCCGATGAACAAATTTTGCCCAAAGGCAGCGCGTATATTACCGATATTGGTATGACGGGGCCTGTAAATAGCATTTTGGGAACAAAAATCGAAACGATTATCGATAAGTTCACCTTGCAAACTCCACAGTATTTTACTGTTGCAGAAGGAACGGTTAAGGTTAATGGGGTTATATTTGATATTAATCCTGACTCTGCAAAGATTAACTCAATAACAAGAATAAAATTTTGATTTTAAACCTGAGAACTTTGTTTCTCAGGTTTTTCAATATATTCACTAATTATTATAAAATTTTAAATAAAAATAATAAAATCTATTGATTTATCAAAAAATATGATATATAATTAATTATAAAGGAGGTTGCTTTATGACACTTGTGATACTTGCAGCCGGAATGGGCTCCCGTTACGGCGGAATGAAACAAATTGACCCAATAAATGATGACGGAAATTTTATTATTGACTTTTCTGTTTATGACGCTATAAAAGCAGGATTTGATAAAGTCGTTTTTATTATCAAAGAAGAGAATTTTAATGACTTTAAGGAAACCATTGGAAATAGAATAAACAAGCATATCAAGGTTGAATATGCATTTCAAAGGATATCCGATGTGCCTGATTGGTTTAACGTACCGGACAATCGTATAAAGCCTTGGGGAACTACCCAAGCGATGTTAAGCGTTGCAGATATTGTAAAAGAACCGTTTGCAGTTATCAATTCCGATGACTTCTATGGATTCGAGGCATTCGAAATTCTTGCAAAACATCTCAAAAACCTTGATATACACTATAAACCTCAATTTTGTATGGTTGGATACCGTCTTAAAAACACCGTTACAAAGCACGGTGCGGTAAATCGAGGTGTTTGTAACGTGAACGATAAAAACCATCTTATAAACATTGTTGAAACTAAAGAAATTGTTCTTGTTGATGATACTAAGGCAGAATACCCAATGGGTGATCAAAAACTCACTATCGATCTTAATAGTGTTGTTTCTATGAACTGCTGGGGATTTACTCCCGAGCTTTTCCCATACCTTTCACAAGAATTTGAAAAATTCTTAAAGAATATAGAAAATCCTCTAAAAGACGAATCGTATCTTCCAAGCGTAGTTGATATGATGATAAAAAATAAAGCTTGTGACGTTACAGTTTATGATACAAATGCGTGTTGGCTTGGCGTTACCTATGCAGAGGATAAACCTGCTGTTGTTGCGGGCATAAAAAAACTTATAAATGAGGGTGTTTATCCCGAACATCTTTGGAAATAAAATAAAAAAGGAGAAAATAATATGGCAATTTTAGTTACCGGCGGAGCCGGATACATAGGCTCACACACAGCTCTTGAGCTTATCAAAGCAGGACATGACGTAGTTATTGTTGATAGCCTTGTTACTGGTTACAAAAAGGCAATTCCCGAAAAAGCAAGATTTTATGAGGGAGACATTCGCGATTTTGCTTTTCTTGACAATCTTTTTAAGGAAGAAAAAATCGATGCAATCGTGCATTTTGCAGCATTTTCACTTGTTGGTGAAAGTGTAACAAATCCTCTTAAATATTATGAAAACAATATATACGGCACCAAGGTTCTTCTTGATGCAATGGTTGCTAATGGCGTTAAAAAGATTGTATTCTCATCTACTGCCGCAACATACGGTGAGCCCGAGAATATTCCGATTCTTGAAAGCGACAGAACTTGTCCCACCAATCCTTACGGTGAAACAAAGCTCGCTATGGAAAAGATGTTCAAGTGGACAAGTGAAGCTCACGGAATGAATTTTGTTTCTCTTAGATACTTTAATGCCTGCGGTGCCGACGAATGTGGAAATATTGGTGAAGCTCACAATCCCGAAAGCCACCTTATTCCTCTCATTCTTCAAGTACCTAATGGAAAGAGGGAAGCAATATCAATTTACGGAACCGATTACGATACTCCTGATGGAACTTGTATTCGTGACTATATTCACGTAACTGACCTTGCAGCAGCTCATATTCTTGCTGTTGAATACCTTCTTAAAGGTGGTGCAAGTGATATTTTCAACCTTGGTAACGGAGTTGGATATTCCGTAAGAGAGGTTATTGAGGTAGCAAGAAAGGTTACAGGTCACCCAATTCCTGCAATTGAAACTCCTCGTCGCGCAGGTGACCCAGCAAGACTTGTAGCTTCAAGCGAAAAAGCCAAGAAAGTACTTGGTTGGAATCCAACTCACGATACTCTTGAAGAAATAATCTCAAGCGCTTGGAATTGGCACAAAAACCATCCTAACGGATATAATGATTAATTAAAAAACCAAAACGGCAATTTCATTGCCGTTTTGGTTTATGGAGATAACAAGAATTAAGGAGTAAATTGATATGAGCATAACAAAAGAATTATTCGGCAAATATCTTGATCAGGATATTTATAAATATACACTTCAAAATACAAACGGAATGAGTGTTGTATTGTCAAATTTTGGCGCTACTATACTCAGCATAAACGTACCTGACAAAAATGGGGAAGTCGCTGACGTAATCGGCGGATATGACGATTTACAGTCATATATTGAAGCAGATGGCTATCAAGGTGCAATCATAGGACGCGTTGGAAACCGCATTTGTAAGGGCAAATTCACACTTGACGGAGTTGATTATAGTATGTACATCAATAACGGTCCTAACCATCTTCACGGTGGTAAGGAGGGCTTTGACAAGAAGATTTGGCAGATTTTATCTACAAACGATTCAGATGAGCCATCCATTAAATTTTTCTTGCTTTCTAAAGATGGCGAAGAAAATTATCCAGGAAATTTATCAGTGACTGTAACATATACACTTAACAATGAAGGCGCACTCTCAATCAGATATGAAGCAACCACCGATAAAAGAACAATTATAAATCTCACAAACCACACATACTTTAATCTTGGTGGATATAATTCAGGAAAAATATTCGATCACGTGCTTTGGCTTGATGCAGATACATATTTGCCAACAGACGATACACTTATTCCAACAGGTGAAATAAGAAGTGTTGAAGGCACTCCGTTTGATTTTAGATTACCTAAAACCATAGGCAGAGATTTCAACACCCATAATCAAGACCTCATATTTGCAGGCGGCTATGACCATTGCTTTAATTTTGTTGGCGACGAAACTGTAATGCCCAAGTTGCGCGCAAAAGTTGTTCACAATTCAGGCAGAGTTATGGAAATGTACACAAATCAACCCTGCGTACAGTTTTATTCGGGCAATTTCTTAACCAACGAAAAATACCCCTTCAAGAACCAATGTTCGCAAAACAAACAAATGGCTTTTTGCCTTGAAACTCAACATATGCCTGACTCAATAAATCACGATAATTTTACTAATGTGATTTTAAATCCTGAAGAAAAATACGATTACACAACTATTTATAAATTCTATGCAGAATAAACGAAAAGCTGAACGCATTTGCGTTCAGCTTTTTATTATCGATTTTGTCTATATACCTCAAAAGCAAGCACAGTTGCCGCAGATGATGCGGTTAGAGAACCCTTAAAGGTCTTTCCGTAATCCACACGAACTACCATATCAGATTTAGCTAAAACTTCACTTGAAATACCACGTTTTTCGCCACCAACTATAAGAAGAAGCGGTTTTTTAAGGTCTGCATCATATAGTGATACCGAATCACGAATACCCGCAGAAGCAACCTTATAACCTTTGGATTTGAAAATATCAATAGCATTTAAAATATCACATTCAAATATATCAATCAATTCAGAAGTACCTGCAGAACCTTTGCAAATAAGACCTTGAGCATTGTTAAAGCGATATGTAGGTACAATAACACCATCAGCGCCTGAAGCATATACAGAACGTATTGCATAAGCAAAATTAAATGGATCCTCAATACCGTCAAGAACGATATAAAAACCGTTATCAATAATCTGATTGGGATTTGTCAAAATAGGCATAGCAACCTTAGAGCAAATCGCAATTATACCGCCGTGAGTTTTGCCATTAGCAAGCTCATCAATAGTGGTATGAGATGCAGGAATCAGCTCAAATCCTAACTCTTTAGATTTAATATCTAAAAATTTCAGCTCATTATATTTAGATTTTTTCTTGTCTGCGTTATAAAATACTTTAAGAATTTTCCGCTGAGAAATGTGATTTTCTATGGAAGATATAACAGAGCTAATACTCGTCATACCTTCAAAGATATCATATAAATCTTTATCAATAATAAATTCAGGCATAATAAAAGTCCTTTAAAATTAATATTTATTAAAAACAAAACATAAAATTAATCAGTGTAAAATATTTAAACAGTGAGGAATTTTATGTATATTTCATCAAACAAAGAACGTTGCGTACAAATGGCAACATATATGATTGAAAACGAATCGACGGTAAGAGGAGTTGCGAAAAAATTTGGAATCAGTAAAAGCACAGTACATAAAGATATTACTGTAAATCTAAAAAGAATTAATCCAGAACTTTATTTAAATGTAAAAAAGATACTTAACATAAATAAACAAGAAAGACATTTAAGAGGCGGTGAGGCAACAAAACAAAAATTCTTGAATGCCAAGCAAAATACATAATAGCAAAGCCCAAAAGCCACATTAAAGCCAAAATGGAAAATAATATCCTCAAAGGTCTAAAAAACACCATTTTTGCTTCCCTCAATTATACAAAATTTGGTTTTTGTATAATTGGGCATTTATGACTATAAACATCTTTCCCCATGTTAAAAATTTATTACCGTAGGATCTCTACCCGGAATTAGATATTCATATTCGAGGTTAATCATCATACACGGATAAGATTTGATCCCTTCCTTTTCAAGTGCCGCTTGAGCGTCCTCCATTAAAATAAAATTATCAAACACACCAAACACAGATGGACCGCTTCCGCTTAACATTGCAAGACGTGCGCTATTATCATACATTATTTTTTTGATTTTTTGAACACTCGAATTTTCATCGTACAATGTATCAAAAACATTATACATTGATTTTAATGCTCTTCTACCTTCACCATTCACCAATGCATTTACTGTTTCAGAAAAATTCAGATTAATTGGATAATCCTTAAAATCATTGAATTTTTCATCAAGCTTTTGATATTGCTTTGCGGTTGACTCTTTTTGCTCATCACAAGCTATCAGAATTCTAAAATGTCTTAACCCTCGTATGTCTAATTTTATTTCCCCTTTGCCTTGGCAAACTTTAGTACCACCAATTATACAAAAAGGCACATCGGAGCCGATTGTCATACCAATTTCGCAAAGTTGCTCCTTTGTATACGGCTTAGCATAAATTGCATTCAATCCTCTTAATACTGCCGCCGCATCGGCACTTCCACCCGCAAGCCCTGCTGCAGCAGGTATATTTTTGGTTATAGTAATATCAGCTCGACTACTTACTCTTAACAAAGTTTTATCTAAATTTTCATAAAATTTTTGTGCCGCAATAT
>JAGBYG010000093.1 GCA_017628875.1 Clostridia bacterium | reverse complement strand
CTCATTCTGAGCAACAAGCACTTCTTCACAAGCGGAGCAGTGCTTTCCTGCTGTCAAGCCCGTAGCTGCGCAAGTGGGATCCACTGCTTCGTCAACAACCTCTGTATGACCGGGAGCTTCAATTACTTCCTGAGCAACCTTGTGGTCACATCTTGTGCAATGCTCACCTGCTGTAAGGCCGTCTTCTGTACAAGTAACCGCTTTTGCTTCGTCAACTACGATATCGTGTCCCTTAGGTTCACCCTCTGTTTCCTGACAAAGAACGCAAGTTTTTGCAGCTTCACAAGTAGCAGCAGTCCACATATGCTCGCAAGGAGGAGTTGTGGGTTCTGTGGGAGTAGTGGGCTGTTCCTGATTACAAGCTGCTAAAGCTGCGATAACAAGAACAACTACCATAGCAATAGTAAGTGTTTTGATAATCTTTTTCATAATTATCTCCTTTCAAATTTCCATATTAATAAAACCGCAATATATTTGCGCGCAATATTATTACATTTCAAATTATAATCCAACAATCACATTTTGTCAACAACTTTTCATTCCCCTTTGTCAAAAATGGCAATTTATATATTTTTTATTTGCGAACTTTGTTTATTTTACACAAAGAGGCAGATGAATAATCACCTGCCTCTTTGTGTTCCTTTAACCGCCTCTAAAATTTTAAATCGAAGATAATATGTCATATCCTCGCTCTCGGTTATTATTTTATATTGGTCGGAGTTAAGCCCAACCGCAATAAATGCCTCCTCGTTTTCAGCTTTTGCACTCGCAGCAGACAGGCAAAGCGGTGGAAATAACACGCACCACCAATTTTGCCCCTCCGCTTCGCCAATAAGCACTCGCAAGCTTACGTATTGTCCCGATGGAAAGCTCATCGCCTCATAATTTCGCGTTGGATAATCTTCAAGTGTCAAGGTTACGTCCACAGAATAATCATACCCCTGCTCCTTCACCGTTTCGAAAGCGATTTTTTCAATTTTTTCAATTTCTCCCTGCAATATTTCAATTGCCTCTTCCCTGCTTTTGCTATCAATCACAAGTGGCGAAACGTGTGACAAAATAGCATCGCGCACCTTCAATTTTAACGCTTGATCCTCCTCGGAATCTGAATTTGCAAGAACGTGAAGTCGCACAACGCTCTCATAAATTTTCTCCTCACCGTGAATGGGCAAAATATTGCAAATCGCCAAACAAAGCACTAAAACGCTGGCCAAAATCATTATTTTTTGAAATTTCATAGCAATTCTCCTTATTTTTGATATTTTAGTATTCCCCAGCACATCGCCCATTATTCATTTCTTTCATATACTAATAAAAAAAACTTGGAGAAAAAATATGAACATCTGTATTGCAACAATTTCATCATTGAATTTATCAATAAAAGCCCAAAAAGCACTCGCAGCAGAAAAAATTTTCTGCAAAATCGTATCGCTCGACCCATCTATGACTAAAAAAGGTTGCGCCTATGGAATTGAATTTTCCTGCTCCGAGGAGCGCGCGGTCAGAAAAATTTTGTACCGTGCGGGAATTTCCCCCTCACAATTTATTCAAAAAGAATTATGAAAAACAAGATCTGTTATCTCGACAATGCCGCAACGAGTTTTCCAAAGCCAAAATCCGTAATAAAAGAGGTCGAAAAATGCCTTTCCACCTACTGCGGCAACGCAGGACGTGGCTCTCATCAGCTATCCCTTTTCGCTGCAAACAAAATTTATGAGTGCCGCGAATTGATTTGCGACCTTATAAATGCACCTGCACCTGAAAATATAGTTTTCGTGCCCTCTTGCAGTTATGGTCTGAATTTAATAATAAAAGGCGCGATCGATATTGGCGACCACATTCTTATAAGTGATATGGAGCATAATTCCGTTCTGCGTCCCATTCAAAAACTCGCAAATGACGGCAAAATCACCTTCGATATTTTCGACTGCCTTTTAAAAACAGACGACGAGGTATTAAATTCAATAAAGTCAAAAATCAAATCAAGCACAAAATTACTTATTTGTAATCATCAATCTAATATTTGCTCCTTTTCGGCGCCAATCAACAAAATCGGAAATTTATGCAAAAATTTCAATATCTTGTTTGCGATGGATGTTGCTCAATCCATAGGTCACTGCCATATTGATATGCAAAAAATGAATATAAATTATATGTCCGCGCCGGCACATAAGGGTTTATACGGTGTTCAAGGCGCAGGATTTGTTGCCATAAATTCAAAAAACAATCTAAAAACTATCATCGAAGGCGGAAATGGTATCCATTCTCGCGAAAGAAGTATGCCCGATTTTCTCCCCGAGCGACACGAGGTCGGCACTCTTCCCCTGCCTGCCATTGTGGGACTTTATGAGGGCATAAAAGAGGTTAAAGGGCTTGGAATTAATGAAATAACTGCGCACGAGAGCGAGTTGTTCCATATTTTGCGCGATGGATTGCTCAATGTCAAAGGTGTCACGGTATACTCACCCAATTTTATCGGAAGTACGCTTTCATTCAATATCAAAAATCTTTCTCCCCAGCAGGTTTGTGCCCTTTTGGATGAGCAAAGCATCTGCCTGCGCGGTGGGTTCCACTGCTCCGCACTCGGTCACTCATCTCTTGGAACAAGCGAAATCGGTACCGTTAGGGCCTCCTTCGGTATTTTTAATACTAAAAAAAATATTGATAAAATCCTAACAGCCATAAATAATATCTGCAAATTTTGATTTGTTGGGGAGAAGATACAAAGTACAGGATTGTCACTTTTTCGAGAAAAAGTAACCAAAAAGCTTTTAT
>JAGBYG010000092.1 GCA_017628875.1 Clostridia bacterium | reverse complement strand
GAAATCCGCGTAGTTCGTGACGGTATCGTTATCTTTGAAGATAAGATTTCCTCTCTTAAGAGATTTAAGGACGACGCAAAAGAAGTTGCACAGGGTTACGAATGTGGTATCGGACTTGAAAAGTTCAACGACATCAAGCTCGGCGATATTCTTGAAGCGTTCATTATGGAAGAAATCAAACAGTAAAATAAAAATTAACGGCAGGTCGAAGCGACCTGCCGTCTTTATATTTTTAGTTCAAATTTTGATTTGTCGGGGAGTTACAAAGTAAAGGATTATCTTCTTTTTCGAGAAAAAGAAGCAAAAAGCTTTTATGGAGCTTCGCGGCAAGATTTTGCGCAAATCGTGATGTTTGATCTTAATCAAACATCACATAACGATTTTGCTCACACGTTCGCAAAATCTATGATTTGCTACCACAAAGTGAAGCCATATTGCTACCAAAACAGCTACGTGCATATTGAGTCGTAGGGACAGGCGTCCTCGACTGTCCGTTACAAAAACAAAATTTCGCACCGCTAAATCCCAATTTATATTTAAGGAAACGCAAAAAACAAACCCCTGCGCATGCAGGGTTTGAAATATTATTCTTCGTATTTATGACCACAATTAGGACATTTAGGATAATCAAAGTCATGATTTGTGTGACAATCGGGGCAAGTAATTTTAGGAATTGAATCATCAAAATCATCATCAAATATTTCTTCGTCATAATTTTCATTACTTGATTCTTCAACTTGAGAATTATTCCTTTTTTTTCCTTTCTTACCTTTTACGTCTTTTGAACGTGTATTTTCTTCTATTTCATACAATTTTATGATAATTTCACCAAAGCCAAACATCATATAATAAGGAGCTAATAAAACCAAGGGACCTATAATAGAAATTAATATGAACGCTCCTGAAATGTCAGTTGCTAAAATCAATCCTGCAATGATTGATAAAATCATCCCTATAATATAGCATACATTAGCAATAGTTTTTATTGTTTTTCCAACATTTTCCTTCATGGTTGTTATCTCCTTAGATTTTATTTTGTAATACACCAAAATGGGATATTAGAATTATACCACTTTGGTATAATAATGTCAAGAGAATTTGCAAAAAAGTCAAAAAGGGGAGAAGTAATGAATTTTAGGTTAAAACAGTTGCGTAAAGAACGAAAAATATCGCAACTACAATTAGCATTTGATTTAAATATGAATCAAAACACGATAAGTCGTTACGAAAACCTTGAAAGGCAAGCAGATTACGATACGTTGATACGTTTTGCGGATTATTTTGGTGTTTCTGTTGACTATCTTTTAGGAAGAACTGAAAATAGATAAAGCTCCCAGCCGAAATGGGAGCTTTGTTTTTTTGTGTTTAAAATTTTGATTTATAGGGGTATTGAAGATTAGCACAAACACTCGGCTCCCTCTGTCGAGGGAGCTGGCACCGTAAGGTGACTGAGAGAGAGTTCTTAACAAAAAGTTACTTTAAATAACGTTCTCTCCCTCCGTCGCGGACGAGCCGCGCCACCTCCCTGGTCAGTGGGAGGCAAGTGTTTGCGTATTCAAACTGCTCGTTAAATCCCAATTTATCAAAATTTAAAAAGAGAAAAGCGGTGAGCTTTTCACCGCTTATAATTATTTTCTAACTACTTTTTTTCTTTTAAATCCCTTATCGTGCGCGCTGATTGCGTGGACAAAGCCCATTGCGATATAGAGTGCGAGCATAGAAGATCCACCGTAGCTCATAAAGGGAAGGGTAATGCCGATAACAGGGAACATCGCAAGGCACATTCCGATGTTCATAACCGATTGAACGATGAACATTCCTGCAATTCCGATGCAGATAAATGAGCCGAAATCGTTTCTGCAATGCTTAGCTATTCTTATCAATCTCATTATAAGCAAAAACAATACGACAAGGAAAATCAAAGCGCCAATAAATCCGAACATTTCACAATATGTGGAGAAAATGAAGTCGGTGTGCGATGCGGGGAGTATTTCATAATATCCGCCCGAGTTCATTCCGCGCCCGAAAATTCCGCCTGCACTTATCGCATCAAGCGAGAGAAGTGGCTGAAAGCCGTATCCCGTGGGATCAAGCTCGGGTTGGAAGCCGACCAAAATTCGCATCTGCTGATATTTTGAAAGAAGAGGCCACAAAAAAGGAAATGCGATAACGACTACTCCGAGTGCACCTGCAAAATACCAGAAGGAAAGTCCAGCAAAGGCAAGCATTATTGCGATAATGCCAACGTAAACGAGTGTTACTCCAAGGTCGCCCGAAAGGAGAATAAGTCCGACTATCACGCCTGCGTGAATGGCAAGGGGAATAAGAGTTTTAACCTTGTTTATTTTATCCTTAACCATCGTAAGATGCTTTGAAAAGCTAATGATAAAGGCAATCTTGACAAACTCCGAGGGCTGAATTTGGAATGATCTTGAGCCAATTTTAATAATTGTGAGCCAGCTTTTGTTGCTCGTTTCCGTACCGTTTGCACCTGTGTCACCCAAAATCAAGGTTATGCCGAGAAGCGCAACTGATATTATCCAAAGTATTTTCCAATACCGTTCAACGAATATTCTGTAATCCAAATTTACAAGCACCATTATTGCGCAAATACCGACGATGGTCATAGCAAGCTGCATTATGAACTTGCTGTTTCCAAAATTTTCTCGCGCGCTGAATATCGTGACGATGCTCATTAACGTTATAAGCATCGAAAAAATAAGCACCGGCTTGTCAAATCGCGAAAATGAATTCTTGATGTATTTGCCAAGTGATTTGAACATACGCTTCTCCTTTCTGAAAGATACAAAGTAAAGAAATGTCACTTTTTTCGAGAAAAAAGTAACCAAAAAAGCTTTTAATCGCTTTTTATATTAAATTTCGCGCAAATCGTTCCGCTGTCGGAACATAACGATTTTGCTCATACATTCGCAAAATCTGTGATTTGCTATTTAGTGCATAGCCGTTAAATTGGGATTTATCTGTGCCTTCCCATTGAGGGGAAGGGGGACCGCTTTAGCGGTGGATGAGGGGCTCGAAATCTGCACTTATAATCG
>JAGBYG010000091.1 GCA_017628875.1 Clostridia bacterium | reverse complement strand
GATAACACCTGCCTTAGCAAGCTTAACCATACCGGATGTGAGCATTTCTGTGTGAACACCGAGGTCCTTTTTATCCATAAGAGAAGCCGCAACCGCGTTAGGAATACCACCGATACCGAGCTGGATGCAGTCACCGTCATTAATCATACCCGCGATAGTCTTACCAATGATAAGATCCTTTTCGTTGGGTTCTGCGTCAGCAATTTCGGGAAGTGCATAATCACATTCAACAACGTAGTCAACGTTATTAAGATGAAGCTGAACGTCGCCAAATGTTCTTGGAGCATTGGGGTTGATTTCAAGAATTACTGTCTTTGCTTCTTTAATCATCGCCATTTCGTATGTATTTGAAGTGGAGAGGGACACGTATCCGTGCTTGTCGGGCATTGACGCAATACCAACATAGATGTCGGGCTTGCGATAGCAAAGACGCTTAAAGGATGCAAGATGCAAGTGGTTATAAATAAAGCTAATATTACCGTTTGCGTGTGCCTTTCTAAGTACAGGAGTGTAGAACCATCCCTCAGTTCTGAAGGACTCCTTATAAGCAGGATTTACCATAAATTCGTAAGCACCCATAGGAAGACAGTTGCTCACCATAACATTCTTAACGTCGCCTGCAATTGTGTGAAGGTTTGTCATAAATTCTCTACCCTCTGCGCAGCCAAGACCTGTTACAATGTAGTCACCGCTCTTTACAAGGGAGAGCGCTTCTGTAATTGATACGTATTTTGCCATAGTTTTTTCTCCTTTTTTATAGTTAATTTTTAAATATCTATCTAAATCGCATTCGCGAATTGTATTCAAATTTAGTGTATATATGTAAAAAATAAAATGGGGTTTTCCCCGCCCTCTCGGGCGGGGATATTGTGTTTTAGAAGTTTTTAAAATATAGTTTGTTAAAAATTATTACTGAAGAAGAGCTCTGTATTCTTCAATGGACATAAGACCGTGAACAGTTATGCTTGTTGCTGCGTGTTGTACTGTTGCACCTTCTTCAAGGTTATGAGAGTCAAATACCCAAGTAAGAGCAAAGGACTGAACACCACTTCTCATACCGTTTGCGAAGCTGAGTGCGTCTGCCATTGCGATCTTATATTCCTTGGACTCAAGAACACTGATAAGGTTCTTACGAGAGAGTGCCTTGCCGGAAGCTTCAAGTTCTTCCATTGCCTGGCAGAAGAGATCACCTGCGATGTAACCTGCAAGTGCGTATGCATCATAGCTCATTGCAAATGCTGTGGGATCCTTAATGCTTGTAGCATAATTATAGATATTGTTAGCCACTACCCAGTATTCCTCTGTATAACCAGCTACACCTGCGCCACCATTGTTAAGACCGAATGCAGCATACATCTTGTAAAGAGCAGAGCTTTCATCCTTATAAACATATTCTGCAGAGGAAATATCAAGCCACGCCTGAGCAAAGATATTCATTGTTGTGAAGATATCATAGTATTGTTCCTGCATTACGTTGTCAGCATTGAAGGTTGCTGCAGAAGCATTGTTATAAGATGTAAGAACATTGCACTTATAGTCAACGTTTGCCATTGTTGTAAGAGCTGTGAGATAGTCACCGCCGATAACTGTAAGAAGTACAACGTCACAACCTGCTGCCTTAAGAGCATTAACTGCTGCAGAATAGTCAGTAGAGTTAACTTCCTGAATGATAACGTTATTCTTCTTATCTGCAGGAAGGTTGTTCATTTCGTCCCTGATACCTGCAAGAAGGCTCTGAGATGCTTCGTTAGAGTTAGCGATAACGCCTACCTTAGTTGCTGCAAGACCGCCCTTATCTGCGGGAGCAAAAGCACGGAGAATAAGCATTCTACCCTCTGTCTTGTTAAGGGGCTGAATGGGAACGATACCCTTTTCACCAAGAGTGGAAGCATTTTCGTTAAGAAGCTCTTCGTTACCTGCTGCTGCATAGATCATAGGAACTTCTTCATCAATAAGAGTTTCAAGAGTTACGTCAACTGCGTAAGAACCGAAGTGACCAACAATTGCAAATACTTCGTCTTCGTGAATGAGCTTTTCAAGAAGAGTGGTGGAGTTTTCTGCAAGACCGCCATCATCATAGTGCTTAAGCTTGATGGACTTGCCATTATATCCGCCAGCCTTGTTGTAAGCATCAAACGCTGCCTGAATACCAAGGTTGAAGGGTGCACCAACGGATGCAAGTGCGCCTGTTGTACCTGCTGTGTTACCTACCCAGATAGTATCTTCTGTAATACCGAGAAGATCGTCGGGCTCGTCTGTGTCTTCGGGTGTGTTGTCACCGTTACCCTTGCAAGCTGCAAACATACCAAGGCAAAGCACAAGTGCAAGAACGAGTGAAAGAAGTTTTGTGAGTGTGTTTTTCATAAGTTTTCTCCTTATATTTTTATTAACATCACCACTTTTGTGGTGTAATGCTTGATTTTATTTTCCGCCAAGATATGCGGCGATGAGGCGCTCATCCTTTAAGAGCTCCTCACTTTTGCCGTGCATGCTTATCTTTCCAAGCTCAAGGACGTAAGCATAGTCGGCAATTTTAAGTGTTGTAAGAGCATTTTGCTCTACAATAAGAATGGTAGTTCCCTCCTCTTTGATCTTAACAAGGGTATTGAAAATATCCTTGATAAGCAAGGGAGCAAGTCCCAAAGAGGGTTCGTCAAGAACGAGCAACTTGGGTGAGCCCATCAGAGCACGTCCAATGGCAAGCATCTGCTGTTCACCACCCGAAAGTGTTGAGGACTGCTGCTTTGCTCTCTCTTTAAGACGTGGGAAAAGAGTGTAAACTCGCTCAAAATTCTTTTGAAGCTCCTCTTTACTCTTGATATTATAAGCACCAACGCGAAGATTTTCTTCAACGGTAAGACCGATAAGAACGTGACGTTCCTCGGGAGATTGCATAATACCCATCTGCGCTATTTTGTGCGCGGGCTTTCCGCTGATCTTTTTACCGTCAAAAACTATCTCACCAGCACTTGGCTTCAAAAGTCCTGAAATAACCTTAAGCGTCGAGGTTTTACCTGCTCCGTTTGCGCCGAGAATAGCAACTATCTGCCCTTCTTCAACGGCAAGATCTATTCCCTTGATTGCGGCAATAGGGCCATAATTGAGCTTAACATTTGATAATCTTAGAATTTCGCTCATATTACTCCTCCTCCGCTACGCCAAGATATGCCTCTTGAACCGCTTTATTTTTCTGAATTTCTTCGGTTGTACCGATGCCGAGCATTTGACCAAAGCTAATAGCGCAAACCGTGTCGCAAACATTCATAACAAGTCCCATATCGTGCTCAACGAGAAGGATTGTTACACCAAATTCATCACGAATTCTTCGAATTGTCTTTGTAAGCTCTGCAGTTTCGCTATCGTTAAGACCTGCCGCGGGCTCATCCATAATGATGAGCTTTGCGTCTGCCATCAAAGCACGCGCAATCTCAACCTTTTTAAGAATACCGTAAGGAAGACCCATTGCATACCAAGCTGCATAGTTTTCAAGTCCCATGAATTTAAGAATTCTCATTGCCTTTGCACGAAGCATTCTTTCCTCTTTTCTAAGAGAGGGCAAGCCGATCATATGACCGAAAAAGCCTGTTTTGTAGCTTCTTGTGCTTGCAACAAGAAGATTTTCAATAACTGAAATCTCTTTTACAAGCTCGATATTCTGGAAGGTTCTTCCGATACCCTGAAGAATAATATCG
>JAGBYG010000002.1 GCA_017628875.1 Clostridia bacterium | reverse complement strand
GGATTTCATCAACTGAACTACGAAAACCAAATCAAAGATTTGTTTTTCTAAAATTTACTTTGACTATGCGTAGCCATAAGCACATATAAAAACTCTATGTGCAGTGTAGCAAGGCGCGGTTTTTGTTGCACTCGTGCAATAAAAACGTTTGCGACGAGCGCGCAGAAGTGAGTCGCGCGATTTGCGCGGAGTCTGTGGACTTAGCACAAATAATATTTCTGTTGGGCAAAGCTCCATAAAAGTTTTGCGGAGCTTTTTCAAAAGCGACCAATTCTTTACCTTGTAACTTTCTCCTAGACAAATCCCAATTTATCATTCAGCACAAGCAAAAAAGTGGAAGCAATACGCTTCCACTTTTCTATTCAAACAAATTCCAAGGAGTATTATTGAAATCGGGTTCTTTGTGAAACTCATACTTTTTGCCCTTATATATAAACGCGAGTTTACTTGCCCAAAGTGCGAAATTTGGTGCTTTTTCGCGGCTTCCGTATTTGCCGTCGGCATATATGGGCATACCGCGAGAAGAAAGCTGTGCGCGAATTTGATGAAATCTGCCCGTATGCAACTGAATGTCAAGCAAAGAGAAGGTCTTATTGTCATCGGTAATAGTTTTTACAATTTCATAATCAAGGGAAGCGAGCTTTGCGCCCTTGCGTTCATTTTTGACAACAAATGCCTTTTTCTGTGCGCTATCCTTAAAAAGATAGTCGGTCATATTTCCACTTTTTTCATTTGGGGCACCCGAAACAATGGCTGTGTAATGCTTTTCAAAGCCGTCCTTTTCCGAAACGAGCTTTGAAAAAATTGCCGCCGCATTTTTGTTGCGCGCATAGAGAATGAGCCCACCGGTTGCTCTGTCGAGTCGATGAATGACGAAAATATCGCTATTTTCTCCGTCTTTCTTCAACATTGCGCTCAAAAGGGAGGTCATATCCTCATTGCCCGTTGTATCGGGTTGAGATGGCAGACCCTGTGGCTTTACGCAGACTAAAAAATCTGAATTTTTATATAAAATTTCTATCATTCCTTCGGATAATCCTTGGGATCGAGAATGTAAATATCCTTTTTGTTTCTGTATTGCTGGTCAACGTCAAGTCCGTAACCGAAAACAAATTCATCGGGGATTGTAAAGCAGCAGTAATCGGGCTGAAGGTCAACCTTTCTTCTTGAGGGTTTATCAAGAAGCGTACAAATTTTTACGGATTTGGGCTGACGTGATGAAAGCAATCTCTTAAGATAGGAGAGAGTATTTCCGCTATCGATTATATCCTCAACTATGATAACGTTCTTTCCGCAAATGCTCTTGTCAAGGTCTTTGAGCATTTTAACCTCACCTGATGAGGTTGTGCCTGAACCGTAGCTGGAAATTGCCATAAAATCCATAGTGAGCGGAAGGTTTACTTCGCGTGTCAAATCGGAATAGAAGTGAATACAACCCTTTAAAATCCCCACAAAGAGAACTTCCTCTCCCTTGTAATCTGCAGAAATTTGAGAAGCAACCTCTCTAATCTTTTCTTTGAGTTCATTTTCAGAAATAAGTATTTTTGCACGTTCTGTGAGCATATCGTCCTCCAAGACAAAATTTGATAAAAAAATACAAAAACAGTATATCACAAATCTATCTGATTTTCAATAATAAATGCAAAAAAAATTAACAAATCTTAAATAAATTGATTTTATCAATCCACTTGACATACTGATGGATTATGTGGTAAAATATACTGATAAAATTTATTCATTTTTGAAAGGATACGTATGAAGATAGGATTTGTTTCACTCGGCTGTCCCAAAAATCAGCTTGATGCGGAGGTAATGCTCCACGAGCTCGTTATGGCGGGCTATGAGCTTACTGCGGACGAAACCGAGGCGGACGTTGTAATAATAAATACCTGCGGATTTATTGAATCTGCAAAAAAGGAAGCTATTGACAATATTTTAGATATTGCTTGGCTCAAGGAAAATCGCGATTTGAAGGGACTTATCGTTACGGGTTGCCTTGCGGAGAGATATCGCAATTCAATTCTTGAGGAGTTTCCCGAGGTTGACGCGGTGCTTGGTGTTGGAAGTATTCACAACATTGTGGAAGCGGTTGGCAAGGTGCTTGAGGGTGAAAAATACACCTCGTTTGAGGATAAAAACTGTGTGCGCCTTGGCGGTGACAGAGTTTTAACGACCCCAGAATACGCGGCATACCTCAAAATTGCAGAGGGTTGCGACAACCGTTGCACCTACTGTGCAATCCCCTCTATAAGAGGAAAATTCCGTTCACGTCCTATGGAGGACATTATTGCCGAAGCGAAAGACCTTGAAGCTCTTGGCGTTAAGGAGCTTACACTCATCGCTCAGGATACAACAAAATACGGTCAAGATATATATGGTGGTTATAAATTAGCTGAGCTTTTGCATAAACTTACAGAGGAAACGCAAATCCCGTGGTTCAGAATTCTTTATTGCTATCCCGACAAGATTACAGACGAGCTTATTGCCGAGATGCGCGATAATGACCGAGTTTGCAAATACATCGATCTTCCGATGCAGCATATTGCTGACGGTGTCCTTAAAAAGATGAACCGTCACGGTGGAAGTGCGCTCATTCGCGAGGTGGTTGCAAAATTGAGAAAAGAAATTCCCGACGTGGTTGTAAGAACAACGTTCATCGTTGGCTTCCCGGGTGAAACCGATGAGGATTTCACCGAGCTTTGCGAATTTGTAAACGAGCAGAGATTTGAGCACGTTGGTGTGTTCACATATTCAAGAGAAGAGGGGACTCCCGCATATAAAATGGAGCAGATCGACGAACAGATTAAGCTCGATAGATACGATATTCTTATGAGAGACCAGCTTATTATCAATGAGGAGAACAACGAAAAGAAGCTCCACAAGGTAATAAAGGTGCTTTGCGAAGGATACGACCCCATTTCTGAAGCATACTATGGCAGAAGCGAGGCAGATGCCCCCGACATTGATGGAAAAATCTATTTCACAGGCAAGAAGGGGATTTTGCCCGGCACTTTCGTTGACGTTGAAATAAACGAGGTTATAGAATACGATCTTTGCGGAGTTGCGACCAAAATTTATTGATTTGGAAAGGAATTAACATATGAATTTACCTAATAAATTAACGGTTTTGCGCATATGCTTGGTGCCCGTTCTGGTTTTGGTACTATTGCTTCCCGTAAATATGGCAACGACTATCATTGGCGCGTTTATTTTTCTTGCTACAGCTATTACAGATTTACTTGATGGAAAAATTGCAAGAAAGTACGGACTTGTGACTGATTTTGGCAAATTTCTGGATCCACTTGCAGATAAATTTATGGTTCTTTCTGCAATGATGTGCATAATGTATCGTTCACATTCGAACGAGCTTATTTTCAATATATTTATGATACTCGTTATGGTAACTATTTTCCGCGAGCTTGCGGTTGCCTCAATTCGTCTTGTTGCCGTAACGAATGCAAACATCGTGGTGGCAGCGAATATTCTTGGTAAGGTGAAAACCGTGGCGCAAATCGTTTGCGTAATGGCGGCACTCCTTGAGCCTGTGCTCTCAAGAATAAACTTCCTTTTCTTTCTTGGATATTATCCAATAACCATCGCAGCAAGCGTGGTAACGCTCGTTATGACCGTTTGGTCAGGTGTTGTTTACCTTAAAACCTATTGGAAATATCTTGATAAGAGAATGTAAAATTTTAAAATACCCAACCTTCAAAAAAACGATGGTTGGGTTTTTTATTTGATTCAAATTTCAATGACAAATTTTGATTTATCGGGGAGTTAGTTGAGTTAAGACCGCTCACGCCGCTAGGACGCGCGCTTTTGAAAAAGCGCGGCAAAACAATCGCGCGG
>JAGBYG010000090.1 GCA_017628875.1 Clostridia bacterium | reverse complement strand
TCGAAAGTCAAACGTACAGTCAAAGTAAATTTTAGAAAAGCAATCCAAAATGGATTGGTTTTCGTAGTTCGGTCTGTAAAATCCACGTTGAAAATTTATTTTCATAAGAGGATTTTAGAGAGCGGACCGATAATTCACGTGTGAATTATCAAAAATTTATGTAAAGTCTGCAGAAACCTGCGCGATTGTTTTGCCGCGCTTTTTCAAAAGCGCGCGCCCGCCGCGCAGGCGATCTTAACGTTAACTAACTCCCCGATAAATCAAAATTTGAAGCATTTTATCCTAAATTTTCCACAATCTATTGCCAAAGCGAATATTTTATGCAAAGGGCAATATATAATGATTATGTAATTCTTTTAGGAGGTTTTAGAATGCTTAAAAACAAAAACACAGTAATTGTTTTCGTTTCCGTGGTTGTTATTTTGGTGCTTGGAATTTCCGTTGCATTTCAATCTGCGGCCATCAAGGAAGTGAAAACTGCAAACAACGAGGCGCAGGATAAGATCGATGTTTTATACGGACACATCGACACACTCAATTCCGCGCTTGATGACACGTCGAATGACGTTGAAAAGTATAAGCAGGAGCTTGAAAAGAACAAAACCGAAGTCGAAAAGAACAAGCAGGAGCTTAAAAAATATCAGGAAATACTTAACGCGTGGAACGATGCATCGCCCAAGGTTCGCGCGGAGGTTGAAAAGGTTACGGATGCTTATGGTGAGCTTGTTGAAAATTCACATCTCTATCCCGAAAACGTGCTTGACGGTGCTTACGAAAAAATGATGGACACAGTTTATGCCATCATCCGTTCAACAACTCCGCAAAAACTCGCCGATGACTTTGTTAAGGAACTTAACTCTCTCAATCCCACGAGATTTGACGTGATTATGCAGGGAAAGATTGACTCGGTCAAAGCGGATGGTCTGCTTTTCCCCGAAGACGTAGCGGGATATGAGAATGCGTTGGCTTATTACAACTCTTTTGCGGGCAATCCTGCGGTTTTGCATACCTTTGCAGAAAAAGGATTTGACAAGGAGCTTGCTGATATTTTTGCAATGCTCGATGCCGACGAGGAAAAGGATTTGGCGAAAAATTTTGTTGACGAGGTTACCGCAATAGATCTGCCAATAACCGCAACAACTTCTCTTAAAAACGCGATGCTTGCGTGGGATACTCTCCAAAACGCGCTTGAGCCCGATGACGCGCTCGACGACAAAACGTTGGAAGCACGTGCGTTGCTTGACTCATATATCGCGCGTGTAGAGGAGCTTGCGTGTCCCCCCCATAACTGCGCGGATTGTATCAGAGCAAAGCTTTGCGACCTGCTCTCAAAGGCAGACGAAGTCACAAGAAAGTTCCTTGAGGATATCGCGCGCGAGGTCGAAGCGTGGCTCGATTGCTTTAATCTTGTCGAGGCAACCAGATGTCTTGAAAAGGCAATCTCCGACCTCTGCCCCTGCCCACACGCAACAAATTAACACTAAAGCAGAGACGGTTTTCCGTTCTCTGCTTTTTTGGTGCTTTAAAATTTGAGTTTTCGAGGAGTTAGTTGAGTTAAAACCGCTCAAGCCGCTTGGGCTCGCGCTTTTGAAAAAGCGCGGCAAAACAATCGCGTGGGTTAGTGCTGATTTGACGTAAATTTTCGATAAAACACGAGTGTTTTATCGGTTCACTTGCTAAAATCCTTTTACGAAAATAAATTTTCGACAAGGATTTCATCAACTGAACTACGAAAACCAAATCAAAGATTTGTTTTTCTAAAATTTACGTTGACTATGCGTA
>JAGBYG010000089.1 GCA_017628875.1 Clostridia bacterium | reverse complement strand
GTGACGAGCGCGAAGAAGTGAGTCACGCGAGTTGCGCGGAGTCTGTGGACTTAGCACAAATAATATTTCTGTTGGGCATAGCGCTACAAAAGTTTTGCGGAGCTTTTTCAAAAGCGACCAATTTTTTTATCTTTGTAACTTCTCATCGATAAATCCGAATTTGATGCAAAAGAAAGAAAACAATTGTTCAAAAAGCCTTCATTTTTTCTGTTTTTCACCCCAAAAAACCGATTTTTGCTTCTATATGGAAGAAAAAATCAAAAATTTCATCAAAAACACTTGACAAAAACGCACTTTTGTGTTTATAATATATGATGTCATTGTGTAAAAGCGTAAGAACGGCTGAAAAGCGACACGCTTCCGAACATATTACCAAGGAGGTGGCAATAATGCTCAGAACATATCAACCCAAGAAAAGACAGAGAAAAAAAGAGCACGGTTTCAGAAAGAGAATGAGAACTGCTGACGGCAGAAACGTTCTTAAGAGAAGACGCGCTAAAGGCAGAAAAAGATTGACATATTAATCTTTTGAGGGCGGCTTAACAAAAGCCCCAAAAATGTACCGATGACCGAGTGCGGTTGCAAACGCGACCCCTAAACCGTCATCGGTTTTTTTGCGAAAAGATTGGTTTCAAATTTTGATTTGTCGGGGAGTTACGACTCACATTTACAAAAACAAATATTTTATCAAATCAAAAATCAAATCCAAACATCAAATATACACACAACCAAAGTAAATTTTTGAACATCGAACCTTTAGGTTTGATGTTCGTAGTTTGGACAATAAAATCACCATCGGGAGCTTGCTCGCGTAAGGAGATTTTATTGGGCAAACCGATAAAACACCTGTGTTTTATCGAAAATTTACGTCGAGTCAGCACAAACCAATCGATCAAAAGCTTTTTGCTTCTTTTTCTCGAAAAAGAAGATCTTAACCAAACTAACTTTACGGAAGCACAAAATTTCAGCACAGGACAAAAAACGAAAGGACGAAGCCCAAAATGAAGGATATTGCGATAACAGAAAATCATCTTTATCAAAAAGCATATCGAAACGGCGAAAAGGCACATTCAAAGCACATTTCCGTTTACATTTTGCGCGACTGGGGAGCAAAAAAGCAAATGCTTAAAAACCCCGAAAAGAAGTACATCAACAGAATCGGACTTTCAGTTTCAAAAAAGGTTGGCGGAGCGGTTATCCGCAGCAGAGTCAAGCGCATAATCCGAGCAGGACTGACAGAGGCAAAGAGGTACGCGCCATTAAAGACGGGATATCTTATCGTAATTGCCGCGCGCGTTGGAGCGCACGAGTCAAAAAGCACGGACATAGCAGGGGAGCTTATACGCGCCTTTCAAAAGCTTGATATGTATAAAATACCAAAACCGCAAACAGAGGAGAGCAGCAAATGAAAAAGATTTGCATCTGGCTCGTTCGCTTTTACCAAAAGCATCTTTCAGCGCTCAAGGGACAACCCACGTGCCGTTTTCGTCCCACATGCTCACAGTACGCAATAGAAGCGTTTATGGAGTGGGGATTTTTCATTGGAATCGGCTTAACTGCGTGGCGAATACTCCGTTGCAATCCATATTGCAAGGGCGGATATGATCCTGTTCCCAAGCGAAAGAAGGAGCAAAAATGACGCCGTGGCTCACTTTCGAGCAATCATACGGTTTACCGAAGTGCTATTCGGTACATAATCAGATAGCACAAAAACCCATTAAAACAGAAAGGGAATTAACCAAATTTGGTTAATTAAAACTTAAGTTGAAAATGAAAAAGATTTTTAATTCAAAATTTTTTAGCATCATCGTGCTTCTCGTTGTTGCGTGCGCACTTTTGACGTCTTGTATAGGTGCACCACAACAGCAAACGATTCAAAAATCAGTAACAAATTACGACGGTTCTAAAAACAGTCTCAAGCAAGAGGAACTCAATGCCATCGCAACAACAATTTATAACAACAAAGAGGCGAAAGAAGCATTCTTTGCCGCTTACCGTGGTTATGACGTTGTTGACGGTCAGTATTCCGATTTTTCTCAGGACCTCGGTGTTAATTACGATTACGTAAAAAAGGTTATTTCAAAGTATGCGGGTGTTAATTTTGCGACAGAAGCTCCTGTTGTAACTCCTGACGAGGAAGTACCCGAAGGAGAAACTCCCGAAGGAGAAACTCCTGAAGAAGAAATTACCGAAAATCTTCCTAAGTTTGCACAAGCAGATGCAGACCTTGTTTTGCTTTCAATCCAGGATACTGTTGAACTTAAGCAGCAGCGCGACCTTCTCGGAAACATTCGTTTCTATATCGGTACAGCTCTTAACTGGATCACAAAAACAGTTGGCTTTGGTAACTACATTATAGGTATCTGCGTTTTCGCTATCGTAGTTGAGCTTTGTATGATGCCCCTTACAATCAAGCAGCAGAAAAACTCAATCAAGCAGGCAATGCTTCGTCCTAAGGAAATGGCGATAAGAAATCGCTATAAGGGAAGAAACGACCAGGCAACTCAGCAAAAGGTTGCTCAGGAAATTCAGGATCTTTATCAAAGAGAAAACTTCAACCCCATGGGCGGTTGTCTTCCTATGCTTATCCAGCTTCCCATTATTATGATTCTTTACAACATCGTTGTTGACCCCATTCAGAACGTGCTTGGCGGAAGCGCAAGCTTCGTTAACGCGATCAAAACGTTCTTCACAACAAGTCAGGCGGCAGGAGGTCTTGGACTTACACTTAAATCCACAAACGGATCTATCGAATTGCTCTCACAGTTGAAGAATATTGATTTTTCAGGAATGCAGAATTTCGCATTCTTTAGCAACGGTGAAGAAGTTTACGAACAGATTTTGACGTTCCAAGGAAACATTCCTTCCTTCAACATCGGTTCTCTTAACTTTGGCTTTACACCAAGCTTTAAAGAAAACTATTTGCTTCTTTTAGTTCCCGTGCTTACGTTTGTAGTTTACTTCTTCTCAATGAAGATTTCAAAGAAGTTTATGTATCAGCCCACACAGAACGAAAATGCCCCCGGTGCAGGTTGCTCCACGAAGATGATGGAATACTCCATGCCTCTTATGTCAACTTACTTTGCATTCCTCGTTCCCGGTGCCGTAGGTATTTACTGGATATTTAGAAGCCTTATTATGACATTGAAGCAGTTCATTATGAGCAAGATTATGCCTCTTCCCCAGTTTACAGAGGAAGATTTCAAGGCGGCAGAGCGCGAGCTTGGCTCCAAAAAGCCCCAGAGAAAACGCAAAAGCGAAGCAAACCTCGATCCCAATAGAGAAAGACCCCGTTCACTTCACCACATCGACGACGATGATGAAGAATATCCAACATTTATACAATAATAAGAAAGACGAGAATAAATAAAATGAGAAAAGAAACTATTCAAACCGCTAAACCGGTTGAGGAAGCGCTCGCTCTTGCCGCTGCAGAGCTTGGTACGAGCGTTGACGCTCTTGAATATACAGTACTTGAAGAGCCCAAGAAGGGACTTTTCGGTATCGGTTCAGCTCCTGCAAAAATTCGGGCAAGCTATGCGCTTACAGGAATTGACCTTGCAGTAGCATTCGTTGAAACAACACTTAAGAATATGCATATCGATGCAACAGTAACAGTATCCGATACGGATCTTGGTAAAAAAATCGACGTTACAGGTGAAGCGGCAGGCGTGCTTATTGGTCACCACGGTGAAACACTTGATTCCTTCCAGCACCTTGCAAATCTTGCGGCTAACAGAACAGAGAACAAGAAAACTCCCGTTCCCAAGATTTCAGTTGATATCGAATCTTATAGAGCAAAGAGAGAAGAAACCTTGCGCGCACTTGCAAGAAGAATGGCACATAAGGTTGTTAAGTTTAAGAGAAGCGTAATGCTCGAGCCAATGAACCCCTATGAGCGTCGAATCATCCACGCAGAGCTCCAGAACTTCCCCGGTGTTAATACAAACTCCATCGGCTCAGAAAATAACCGTAAGGTTGTTATCTACCTCGACGAAAACAAGAAATAAAAACAAAATTTAAGAGGACTCAAATGAGTCCTCTTTTTTTGATAAATTGGAATTTGGTGGAGAGAAGTTACAAAGTAAAAAATTAGTCGCCTCTTTTCTTGTCTGCCTTACGGCAGCCATTTGCTAATGCAAAATCGAAAAATGAAAAAGCTCCGCAAAACTTTTGATCAGCTTCGCGCAAGATTTCGCGCAAATCGTGTTGTTTTGTAAAGCAAAACAACACATAACGATTTTCTCCTCACCTCGAAAATCTGTGATTTGCTACTACAAAGCGTAAGGATATTGCTACCAAAACGGCTTTGCGCAGATAAAAATAACACACAAACCCGTAGGGGAGCACTCCGTGCGCCCGCATTTAAACTCAAACTAACTTCACGATAAATAAAAAGTTGACAGCCATATTGGGATTTATCGGGATGTTGAGAATTTGCACAGACACTTGGCTCCCTCTGTCGAGGGAGCTCCCGCGTTAGCGGGTGAGGGAGAGTTCCTAATTGAAAGTTACTTTTAATAACGTTCTCTCCCT
>JAGBYG010000088.1 GCA_017628875.1 Clostridia bacterium | reverse complement strand
GATGTTCTAAAATTTACTTTGGTTGTGCGTAGCCGTAAGCACACATAAAGAGTCTATGTGCAGTGTAGCAAGGCGCAGTTTTTATCGCACTTGTGCGGTAAAAACATTTGTGACGAGCGCGAAGAAGTGAGTCACGCGAGTTGCGCGGAGTCTGTGGAGTTTGCTCAAACTATATGGCTGTTGGGCGTAGCGCTATAAAGGCTTTTTGGTTACTTTTTCTCGAAAAAGTGACAATTCTTTGCTTTGTAACTCCCCCGACAAATCAAAATTTAAACAAACAAAAAATGCACTCTAAAAAGAGTGCATTTTTATATTATTGATATTTTTTATACATTTCATCAATGAATTCGCGTTTGGCTTCGGGGGTGTCCTTGAGTGGAAACTCAATTCCCATATTCTCATACTTTTCAAGGCAGAGCTTACGGAAGGGAAGAAGCTCAATTTTTTGAATACAAGAATACTGATTGCGAAGTTCAAAAACCTTGCTTATTGCATCGTCCGTATCATTGAGATTTGGAATTACCACGTATCTTATCCATGTCGGCTTTTTAATTTCCTCAAGATAGTTGAGAAATTCAAGAGTTTTGCTCATCTCCATTTTGGTGTATTTCAAATAATTGTCTGAATTGGTGTATTTGAAATCGAGGAGAAGGAGGTCGGTATATTGGAGCAATTCCTTAACGCTTTCGTTAAGAACGCAGCCACTTGTGTCGAGTGCGGTATGAATTTCTTTTTGCTTTAAATTCTTGAACAGTTCGGCAAGAAATTCTGCCTGCATAAGCGGTTCGCCACCCGAAACAGTAACTCCGCCATCGCTTCCGTAGTACGCCTTGTATCGAAGCACCTTGTCAACGAGGTATTCTACAGTTTGCGCTTCGCCACCCGAAAAATCCCAAGTGTCAGGATTGTGACAGCAAACACAACGAAGGGGACATCCCTGCATAAAAATCACAGAGCGAATTCCGGGGCCGTCCACCGTTCCAAGAGATTGAAACGAGTGGATACGCCCGATATTTTTATTACATTGATTCATGGAATGTTCTTGAAATAACCTCTTTTTGCTGTTCCTTTGAAAGACGCGTGAAGTTAACTGCATAACCGGAAACACGAATTGTGAGGTTGGGGTATTTATCGGGATTTTCATAAGCATCCATAAGAGTTTCTCTGTTGAGAACATTTACGTTAAGGTGGTGAGCATTATGACCGAAGTAACCGTCAAGAATGTTTGTGAGGTTCTTTATTCTTTCTTCCTCATCCTTGCCAAGAGCATCGGGAACGATGGAGAAGGTATTGGAAATACCGTCCATAGCATCGTTATAGGGCATCTTGGAAACGGAGTTAAGAGATGAAAGCGCACCGTTGTTCTCTCTATTGTGCATTGGGTTAGCACCGGGAGCGAATGCCTCGCCCTTCTTTCTTCCGTCGGGAGTTGCGCCTGTCTTCTTACCGTAAACAACGTTAGATGTGATAGTAAGAACTGAAAGAGTGTGAACAGCATTTCTGTATGTGGGAGTCTGTCGAAGCTCTCTCATCATTCTGCGGATAATCTTTTGACCGATCTCGTCAACGCGGTCATCGTCATTACCATATTTGGGGAAGTCGCCATCAACTTCAAAATCAACGATAAGTCCTTCTTCGTTCTTTATGGGCTTAACCTTTGCATATTTTATAGCGGATAGCGAGTCAACGATTACAGAGAAGCCCGCGATACCGAATGCCATAAGGCGTTCAACCTCTGTATCGTGGAGAGCAAGCTGAAGTTTTTCATAGGAATATCTATCGTGGCTATAGTGAATGATATTCATTGTTTTTACATACGCTTCACAGAGCCAAGCGAGATATGATTTGAAGCGATCGTAAACCTTATCGTAATCAAGGTAGTAATCGTCCATAACCTCCATTTGAGGACCAACGCGAGTGCCGAACATATTATCAACACCACCGTTGATTGCAAGAAGCAAGAGCTTTGCAAGGTTTGTTCTCGCACCAAAGAACTGCATTTGCTTACCTACCTTCATAGCGGATACGCAGCAAGCGATTGCATAGTCGTCACCAAATATTGGACGCATAAGGTCGTCATTTTCGTACTGAATTGAGTCAGTATCGATAGAAACCTTTGCGCAGAATTTTTTAAAGGGTGTGGGAAGTGCCTCACTCCAAAGAACTGTAAGGTTGGGCTCGGGAGCAGGGCCGAGATTATAAAGTGTGTTAAGAATTCTGTAAGATGTTTTTGTAACGAGTGTCTTATGAGTTTCACCCATACCACCAACGCACTCTGTGATCCACATTGGGTCGCCACCGAAAAGTTCGTTGTATTCGGGAGTTCTCAAGTGACGAGCCATTCTGAGCTTGATTACAAGATCGTCGATAAGCTCCTGAGCTTCTTCTTCTGTAAGAATTCCTGTCGCGATGTCCTTTTCAATATAGATGTCAAAGAATGTTCCGCAACGTCCAAAGCTCATTGCTGCGCCGTTCTGCTCCTTGTTAGCGCCAAGGTAACCGAAGTATGTCCACTGGATTGCCTCTCTTGCGTTTGAAGCGGGCTTTGAAATGTCAAAGCCGTAGGATGCAGCCATCTTCTTGAGATCCTCAAGTGCCTTAATCTGATCATTAAGCTCCTCAAGCTGTCTCATATTGTCAACGTCCATTGCCTTTTTGCCGTAGAACTTTTTGTCCGCCTTCTTGTTTTCGATAAGCAGGTCAACACCGTAAAGAGCAATTCTTCTATAGTCACCGATAATTCTTCCGCGTCCGTATGCGTCGGGAAGACCTGTCAAAAGAGCACAGTGACGAAGTGCCTTAATTTCATCTGTATAGATACTGAAAACTCCATCATTGTGAGTTTTTGTGTATCTAAATTCTTCTTCGATAGTATCGGAAACTTTATAACCGTATGCCTCACACGCACTTCTTGCCATTCTCATACCGCCAAAGGGGTTTACTGCACGCTTTAAGGGAGCATCTGTCTGAAGACCAACGATTACGTCGGTATCCTTGTCAAGATATCCGGGTGCATGAGAGGTAAGGGTAGTTGTTTTTGATACGTCTATGTCAAGAACTCCTCCGTTATTGAACTCTTCTTTAAGGAGAGCATTGAGCTTGTCCATTGAATTTTTTGTTCTTTCGGTTGGCCCGCAAAGAAAAGTGGGCTCGTCTGTGAAGGGGGTATAGTTTTTCTTGATAAAGTTGCGAACGTTAATTTCGTGTTTCCAGGTTTCTCCAACGAAACCTTCCCATTGTTTAAAGTCCATATTTGTACCTCCTAAATTTTAATATTTTTATAATGTGAATAAAGTTCACATTTTCCTATATCTTAATTATAATATATTATATGCATTTTGTCAATATTAAACAAAGTTTTTTTGCCGAAAAATAAAGGAAATTCAGGAATTTTATTGTTGATAGTTATTTATTTAACAAAAAAGGTGCTTTTTGTTTCAATTTTTCTTAAAAATGTTAAAGAAAACGCAAAAATTGATTCGTCAAAATGCACAAATATTATGTGTCAAATTATTAAAAAAGATAAGTTTATTTGTTGAAAAAATATTGACAAATTATTGACAATATATTAAGTGCAAGGTATAATCAACATGAACAAGTTCATAAAAGGAGTAATATCAATGCCTAAAATTATAGAAAATGTTCGCGAGCTTATTATTGAAGAAGCGCGCAAACAAATCGAAGAAAACGGATATGATAACGTAACTATTCGAAGCATTGCAAGAGGGTGTAAGCTCGGTCTTGGAACGTTTTATAACTATTTTAAATCAAAGGATGTTTTAATTGCTACATATCTGCTTAAGGATTGGGCTGGAAGATTGGAAATAATTAATGATATGAGCGATAAAACTGATGAACCTATGCAGCTTGTTAAAGTAATTAATGAGCAAATTAATGGGTTTATGCTGGAAAATGCCACTGTTTTCACGGCTCATGGAGCTATAAAGGCATTTCAGAGCTCGGTGGGAGATTATCATAAGCGTTTGATTGAACAGATATCTGCGCCGATTTACAAGGTTTGCCACAGGGGGAATTATGAAAACGCAGAATTCTTATCTCAATTCGTTGCTGAAGCCATATTGACTTGGACGGTTGCAAAAAAAACATTTGAAGAATTTGCACCTGTTATGAGTAAATTGTTTGTGAAATAAATTGGGATTTATTGGGGGAGAAGTTACAAAGTTTAAAAATGGGTCGCTTTTGAAAAAGCTTCGCAAAACTTTTGATCAGCTTCGCGCAAGATTTCGCGCAAATCATGTTGTTTTGTAAAGCAAAACAACACATAACGATTTTCTCCTCGCCTCGAAAATCTGTGATTTGCTACCACAAAGCATAAGGATATTGCTATCAAAACGGCTACGCATAGTCAAATCAGCACTAACCTTTTATCGCTCAAACTATATGGCTCTTGGGCAAAGCTCCACAAAAGCTTTTTGGTGTCGGGGGTTCCCCGAAGCGAGCAGGCGCAGCTTTGGGGGTTCACAGGGCTTTTTCTCGAAAAAGTGACAATCCTTTTCTTTGTAACTTCTCCCCGATAAATCAAAATTTGAAAAGTAAACTAAAAAACAAGGAAGACTTCAAGCAAGTCTTCCTAAATTTTTACCATATTTCTATTTCACCATTTTCAGTATAGTGCCAACAATTAGGTGAATAAATTTCACTATAGAAGTAGAAGTCGGCATTATCCAATTCGGGATTTTCGCCTATAAGGATACGGGGGATTTCGTCCTGAGCGTATTCAAAAAATATAGTTTTAAGGGAATTACACCCTTCAACTGCGCCTGCGCTTATGCTTGAAAGCTCCTTGCGCACTACTATACTTTCAAGTGCGGAGCAACCAAGGAACGCGCCTCTGCCAACGGAGGTTGTTTCTTTGCCGATAATAACGCGCTTAAGTGAGCTACAACCCTCGAATGTGAGTGCCTCAAGCGCACGAATACCGCTTCCCATTTTAACAAATTCAAGTCCTGAGCAATGTCCGAACGCATCTGTAGAAAGACTTGAAACAGAGTCGGGGATTATTATTTCTTTAAGTGAGGGACAGTTATAAAATGCCATTTTTTCTATTGTTGTGAGCGAATTTGGAAGTTCGACAACCGAAAGGTTAGTGCAATTTATAAAGGTATATGCGCCAATGCTTGACACACCCTCTTCTATTTTCAAGCTATCAATTTTAACGCAGTTGGCAAATGCCGCGCTGCGTATATTTGAGATTTTGCCATCGATTGTGAGGTTGCGAATAATCTCTCCATTAACGCAAAGCGATTTTTTGTAGGGAATAGAGTCCCTTTTAGCAACACTGAAGTCAACCGAGCACCAGTTTTCGACATTTGATATATCAATTCCGCGAAGAGACGTGCATCCTGCAAAGACCTCATACCCGAAAACTCGAATGGTGGCGGGCAATTTGACATATTCAAGCGCTGTACAATTTTTAAATGCCTCAGAGCCGATGTCACAAAGCCCCTCAAAAAGTTCAACGCTTTTGAGCGATACGCAACCGTAAAAAGCTTGTATTCCAACAGCATTAACGTTTGAAGGAATTGATACGTGTTCAAGAGAGGTACATTCGCTAAATGCCATCAATCCAATGCTCATCAAATTTTCACCAAATGTGATGCTTTTTAAAGATTTGCATTCGAAAAAGGCTTCTTCATTTACTGTTTTCAAGCTATTTGGTAATATTACTTCTTCAAGCGACTTGCAGGCCATAAAGGAACGTCCGCTTATGGTTATCAAGTTATTACCAAAGTGTATTTCTTTTAGATTTGAGCATCCTGCAAAGGATTCAAATCCAAGTGAAATGAGTGAGTTTGGCAATTTAAGCGTTTTTAGTGACGTACAGTTAATAAACGCACCCTTACCAATAGTTTCGACACCATCAGGGATGATTACATTCTCAAGTGAGGAGCAACCCTCAAAGGTGCGATCGGCAATAGTTTTGAGAGCATTTGAAAAGGTTATTTCCTTTAGCGAGGAGCAACCGGAAAATGCCTTAAAACCAATCTGCGTTACGCAATTGCTAATGATAACCTCCTCAAGCTGATCGCAGTTTGAAAATGCAAAATCGCTTATCGAGGTGATTCCATTGTCTATAATGACCTTTTTTAAACTGACGGCGCCGTCGAACGCGCCGCGGGATATAGTAGTTATACCACCGGGAATGCTAATTACTTCTCGGTTGCCGTGATATTTTATAAGGGTGTTATTTTTTATCTCATACATTGTGTTTTCATCGTCATCACCAATATCACATCCACAATAGATGCATAGGGGAGTGAGATTTGAAATTCTATTTCCACAATAGGGACATTCAATAAGTGCCATTAATTTACCTCGTTATATTTCTGTGATAAGTGTAACTACAACAAAAAGGATATAGCACGCGATGGCGGGAATTGAGAGCATCAATTCCACAAGATGCCAAAAGGTGCGCTCACGCGGGGTAGATCTAACAAAATTTTCTCCGAATTTATAATGCGAGTATTTGCGATAGAGTCTTGAGAGATGTGAAAAAAGTGTTATTGCTACAATAATAGTAACAATAGCTAACATAAATGCAAAAAGCTCAAAATTTGCGCTAACGTTCTTTAATGAAACCAGGGTGGGTTCAATAAAGACCGCGAAAATATTATAAGCAATATGTATGCTCACCGTGATAAATATCGAATCGGTTGCATAAAGAATGATGCAAAGAACAATGCCCAAGAAAAATCTTGGAAAAAGCTCCTGCGCGCTAAAGCCGAGAAGCGCAAAAAGAACCGACGAAAAAACAGTTGACGTAAGACGCCCACGGCGATCGTGCTCCTTGATAATTACTCCTCTGAAAACCAATCCTTCTAAAATGGGTGGGATAATGCAAAATGCAAGGATAAAATAAATATCTCTCCAAATACTACCGTTTCGATGTGCAAAAAATATGCTATATAAAGGGAAATCGGTATATTTTCCGCTAAAAATCAAGAGCTTTAAAAGGGTACTGCCCAAAATAATGAATAATGTTGAGAATATAATAGTCGGAACGTGAATTCTGCGAGGAATGGAAAGATGAAGCGTTGGCAGATATTTTTTGCCGCCACGCGATGCTCTGAAAATAAAGAACGGCACTAAAAATGAAATTAGGATTACGGGGAGCATCCACGTATTGCCTGACGTGAGAAACGTGGTACTTATTACATTAAAAATTGAAAGCAGGAGCATGGTCAAAAAGACTATGAAAGCCGTTCCCGACGAAGCGCAAAGCAATTCAGAGAAGAAATCTTTTATTTTCTTAATCAAAATAAAGCACCTCGCTTTCATTTATCAACATTCTAAGAGAAACGTCGTGGTTTTCGTGCGGGAGATCGTCAAAAACGAGCTCGGAATAAGAGAAACCTGCACTTATCCCTTTAAAATTGACTAAAAATTTGTCATAAAATCCATTTCCGTAGCCGAGTCGGTGGCCGCCCCTTGAAAAAGCAAGAGCAGGAACAATCACCAAGGTATGCTCGGTCAAAATCGGCTCTTCGTTTGTTATGGGTGGCTCGCAAATTCCAAAATGAGAGGGCTTTGCCTCGCTTATGGAATTGATTATGTGGAACGAGAGGGTGTTGTTATCCGTATCGCACACGGGGAGGGCAATTTTTTTGCCCATTTTTTGAGCTATATCAAAAACGGGAAGGGGAGAAATTTCATTTTTAATAGGGAAATACAATAAAATTGTATCCGCGGCGAGAAATTCGGGTGTTTGCATTAAAATTTTGCAGGCGCGCTCGCTCGCTTTTTCTATATGCATTTCGCCAAAACTGTCGCGAAGAAGGCGGCATTTTTGGCGAAGAAGGCGTTTGTTGTTTGTAGTATTCATTATTTAATAAATGCGGATTTTGCAATCTCGTCTGCCTTTTCTTTGTCGGAAAGGTATTCAACGATGGCAAGAGAAAAATCTGATGCACAGCCCATTCCCTTTGATGTTATGATGTTTCCGTCACGAACAACTCGCTCATCAACTACGATGGCACCATCAAGGTATTGCTCAAATCCAGGGAAGCAGGTTGCTTTTCTGTGCTTTAAATACCCCATAATTCCAAGAATTGAGGGAGCGGCGCAGATTGCACCTATAAGCGCACCGTTAATCATTGCTTGATTAATCGCGTCTATAACTGTTGCACTTTCTTCAAGATTTGTTGTGCCGGGCATACCACCGGGAAGAATAATCGCTTCGGGATTTGCATCGTTATATTCATTTTCTTTAATATCTGCAATAACGGAAATTCCGTGTGCTCCCGCAACTGTTTTGCTTTCGCCTACAGCCACGGTTTTAACCTCAAATCCCGCGCGCAAAAGGACATCAACGGGAGTGAGTGCTTCGATTTCTTCAAATCCGTTTGCTAAAAATACGTAGATCATATATTTTCTCCTGTAAAAAGTTAGTTTGTTAAGACCTTCTTTTTCGAGAAAAAGAAGCCAAAAGCTTTTAATCGCTTTTTGAAGATATATGTCGCGCAAATCGTGTTGTTTTGTAAAGCCAAACAACACATAACGATTTTCTCATATATTCGAAAATCTGTGATTTGCTACTACCAAGCGTAGCCATATTGCTATCAAAACGGCTACGCATAGTCAAAGTAAATTTTAGAAAATCAAGCCATCGGTTTGATTTTCGTAGTTCAGTTGATGAAATCCTTGTCGAAAATTTATTTTCGTAAAAGGATTTTAGCAAGTGAACCGATAAAACAT
>JAGBYG010000087.1 GCA_017628875.1 Clostridia bacterium | reverse complement strand
TAAGGGCAAAGCCACCTCCCTCTGCGGAAGGAGGCTCTGTAAGATATTCCATCGCGTGTAACCGTGAAGTATGATAAAATTTTATAATGCCTTGTAATGTCTAATAATTTGAACTATATGGCTACATACGAAAGATTGCCTAAGAGAAGGCTCCTTCCGCAGAGGGAGCTGTCACCGTAAGGTGACTGAGGGAGTTTCCCCATTTGCTCAATGCAACTTTTTTAACTCCCCCATAAATCCCAATTTATCGAATAATTATGCCAATTTGATATTGAATTCTTTTTTGAGAGTATCTGAGAGCTTTTTGACGGGGAGACCTACAACGTTGAAGTAGTCGCCATTAATTCCGTTGATCCAAAGTGAAGCGTAGCCTTGAATTGCGTATGCGCCTGCTTTGTCATAAGCTTCGTCCGTGTCAAGATATTTTTCAACGTCTGCTTCATCAACTGTATCAAAGAAAACTGTGGTGCTTTCGCTTGTAATAACGGTTTTTTCTTTTGTGATGAGCGCGATTCCGCTGATTACGAAGTGGGGCTTGCCCGAAAAGGCGAGTATCATTCGTTTGGCATCTGCGCGATCAAGTGGCTTGCCCATAATTTCGCCGTCGGCAGATACAACAACCGTATCGCAAGAAAGAATTATTTTGTCTTCGGTAAATTTGTCCTCTCTCTCAAGAAGCGCGCGCACGGCATCGCCCTTGCGGAATGCGATTTCTTCGACATATTTTTTGCCGTCAGTTTCATTTGTATGCTCGTCAGTTTCGCAAGTTACTATTTCAAATTTCACACCAAGGTTTTCAAGTATCTCTTTTCTTCTTGGCGATTTTGATGCTAAAATTAAGTTCATAGTTGTTTTTCCTTTATGTTAAATAAATTGGGATTTATCGGGGAGAAGTTACAAAGTAAAAATTATCTTCTTTTTCGAGAAAAAGAAGCAAAAAGCTTTTGTAGCGCTATGACGCCGCGCGTAAAATAAGTGCAAACATATAGTGGCGCGCCCAACAAACCGCTTGCGGTCTTACAACCGCATTTTGCGAGCAAAACCGCGCTTTGTCTATAGTTAACCAAAGTTTGTGCTAACTCCACAGACTCCGCGCAATTCGCGTGACTCACTTCTTCGCGCTCGTCACAAATATTTTTATCTCACGAGTGCGATAAAAACCGCGCCTTGCTACACTGCACATAGTTTTTTAGATAGCAAAAGACCTATGCTTTGCAGTAGCAAATCACAGATTTTCGAGCTGCCTGCCAACAGCGAGAAAATCGTTATGTATTGTTTGATTTTAATCAAACAATACGATTTGCGCGGTTTAATTTAACACCCACGATTAAAAAGTTTTTGGTTCTTTTTTCAAAAAGAACATATTTTTGTTTCAACTAACTAGGACGGTTTGAAATTTCAAACCGTCCTTTGATTTTATTCTTTATCTACGGATTCTTCGGATTTTGTGTCAGAGTCGTCATAGGTTTCGCCTTTGGGTGCGTTCATCATTCTTTCGCGCTCCTCTTTCTCTCGGCGAAGCTCCTCTTCAACCTTGCGCTGTTCCTCTTCCTCTGCCTTGCGCTTTGCCTCGTTTTCCTCTTGGCTCTTGCGCTCTTTTTCGTTCAAAATTTCATCAATTTCGTCGAATGTGAGGTCATTCTCCATCGCCGCCTTGAACTGATCGCCGTCCATAAACTCTCTCTTTAAGAGATAACCTGCGATAAGGTGGAGCTTATCGATGTGCTCTGTAAGGATTGCTTTACATTCCGCATACGCCTTTTCGATAATTGCACGAATTTCATCGTCAATCTCTGCAGCGATTTTTTCTGAATAGTTCTTATTGTTATTGAAATCTCTGCCGAGGAATACTTCTGTATCGGAGTGACCCGAGCCGTAGAGAACAGTGCCGAGCTTGTCGCTCATACCGTATCTCGTTACCATATTTCTTGCAACCTTGGTTGCCTGCTGAATGTCACCCGATGCGCCCGTTGAGATGTCATCAAGGATAAGCTCCTCTGCAACACGTCCACCCATTGAAAGAATGATTGATTCATACATCTGCTTCTTTGTGGATGTGAATGTATCCTGCTCGGGAATGCTTACCGTTACACCGCCATAGTTACCCGAGGGAACTGTGGAGATAAACTTAACTGGGTCTGTATGCTCACAGTAGTAAGAAGCAACTGCGTGGCCTGCTTCGTGATAAGCGGTGAGCTTATTGTCTGCTTCTGTTCTTACTCTTGTCTTCTTCTGAGGACCAAGGAGTATCTTCATATAGGATTTTTCGATATCGTCCATACCGATGAGGGATTTATTGTGCTTTGCAGCATGGAGTGCCGCTTCGTTAAGAAGGTTTGCAAGGTCTGCACCTGTAAATCCAATAGTGCTTTGAGCAATCTTGTGGAAGTCAACTGTGCTTTCCATTGGCTTTCTTCTTGCGTGAACCTTAAGGATTTCTTCACGTCCCTTGATGTCGGGATAGCCAACTCTTACCTGACGGTCAAAACGTCCGGGACGGAGAAGCGCGGGGTCAAGAATGTCTGCGCGGTTTGTTGCCGCCATAATGATGATGCCCTCGTGTGAGCCAAAGCCGTCCATTTCAACGAGCAACTGGTTGAGAGTTTGCTCTCTTTCATCGTGTCCACCACCAAGACCTGCGCCACGGTGACGTCCAACTGCGTCAATTTCGTCAATAAAGATGATTGCCGCGGGCGCTTTTCTTGCGGTTGCAAAAAGGTCTCTGACACGACTTGCACCCACACCGACATACATTTCAACAAAGTCAGAGCCGCTCATTGAGAAGAAGGGAACACCCGCTTCGCCCGCAACTGCCTTTGCAAGAAGTGTTTTACCCGTTCCGGGAGGGCCCACAAGCAATACGCCGTGGGGGATTTTTGCACCGAGCTTTGCAAATTTTTCGGGGTCTTTAAGGAATTCAACTATTTCAACAAGCTCTTCCTTTTCTTCCTCTGCGCCTGCAACGTCTGCAAATGTTACTTTATTTTTATCTCCCTGGGGAACGTGTGCCTTTGCTTTACCAAAGCTCATCATACCGCCCGAGCTCTTGTTCATCTGCTTGGTCATATAGATGCCGAGAATAATTATTACCACATTCATAATAATGTTGGGAATGAAGGATATCCACCAAGGATACTCTGCAAGTGGCTCGTATTCATATACCTGAAGGTTTTTGAGATTTCCTTCATATTTTTCAAAGGAATCTCTGAATATAGTCACGTCACGGAGCTTATAGCTCACTCTTTCGGTTTGAAGACCTGCTGCCTCCTCGGGCAAAAGCACGCCTACTTTGTCTGTTTTATAGATAACGAGAGTAATTATATTTTCGTTTGAAACCTCAAACTCCTTTACTCTGTCTTCTTCAAAATAGTGCATTATGTCGCTGAAATTGACGTCTTTCTTTTCCGCGGGTGTGCCGAGCATCGCAAACACCGCAACAAAGATTACCGCAATTAAAGCGAGGTAAAAAAGTATTACCTTTGAGTTGTTCTTTTTCATTAATTACCTCCGAGCTTATGTTAAAAGTTAATTTTCAAATTTAATTGTAATTCGAAAAAAGTTATCGCCACTCTTTATTTTGTCCGTTTTTATTCTGTCGCAAACCGCAACTGACGGAATCCATAAAATTTCATTTTTGGAAACCAAAATTGGTAAAACGTTGCGCACATCAAGTGGGATTTTCTTTTCGCTTATAAGTTTTTTTGCTTTTTTATTCATTTTACCCACAAAAATCACGTCTCCCTCGTTTCTTGCGCGAAAGTGTGCGGTTTGGTCAAGCAACTCGCATTTGACGTCAAGTGAGAGAGGATTTTTTGTTAATTTTTGCGTGGGATTTTTTTCAATTTTAATTGTAACGCCACATTTTGTATCAATATTCCCCTCACCAAAAGGGATTGGATCAAAAGCAACGTCATCGTTTTTTGTGGCTTCTTTTTCAAAAACGAGATTATTGTTTTCGATTTTTGCACAAGTTTTATGTGGTAATGATACTGACGAATGGGGAATTACCTTTTGGCAAAGTTCGATTATTGCGTTGATGTGGACGCGCTCAAGCGTTGCCCCATATTTTTCTTCAAAAAGAATTGACAGCACCTTTGACTTTTGTGCATCGAAAAGCTTGTTGAAGTGCGTGAGAGGAATGTTCTCATCACACTCGTTTTTGATGAATTCAAGTGCCGACGCATTAATAAAATCATCTGCATCGCGTGCGCTTTTTGAAAGTCGGTCAAAAGCGCCGCAAAGATTTGGTTGAAGCTCATATAATCTTGGAATGATTTCGTGACGAAGTGCGTTTCTTGTGTATTGCGTGTCCTCGTTCGTGCTATCGACCACAAAATCAATTTTGTTTTGCTCGCAAAGAGCCAAAACGTCCTGCTTTTGAGCTTTCAGGAGAGGTCGGACGAGATAAAGATCATTTGCAAAGGGTCTGCATTCTTGCATACCGCAAATGCCACTAATTCCACTGCCGCGAAGTATGTGGAGCAAGATGGTTTCGACCTGATCCTCAGCGTGATGTGCCGTTACGAGAATTGGGATATTATGTTCACGCATAATTTTCTCGAAAAAAGCATACCTTTGAACTCTTGCCTCTGCTTCAACACTGTTTCCGTTTTCTTTGGCAAGGGCAGGAATATCTGCCGTGCCGAGATAAAAGGGAATATCGAGTTTTTCGCATATTTGTTTGCAAAAAATTGCATCGCGCTCGGCTTCTTCTCCTCGAATTTGGTGATTAAAGTGCGCCGCGTGGAGTTTGAAATGATTGGTTTGTGCGTCCTCTTTTAATAAATGGAGGAGTGCGCTTGAATCTGCACCACCCGAAAAGGCAAGAAGCACGGGCGTATTTTGGGGAAGATTTGAAAGAAGATGGGGGGGAGTGTATGAAATTTTTTTTAGGTTTTTCATTTTTATCCCCCTTCTGCACATTTTTATTCTTCGATATTGTCTGCGATGGTTCTGAATTTGGTGTATTGACCGATCCAGCCCATTTTAACCGTACCCGTTGAGCCGTGACGGTTCTTTGCGATGATTACCTCAGCAATATTTGCTGCGTTGTTTTCACCCGGAGCCGCATCAGTCTTATAGTATTCGTTTCTATAAAGGAACATTACAACGTCCGCGTCCTGCTCGATAGCACCCGAGTCACGAAGGTCGGAAAGCATCGGCTTTTTATCGGTTCTGGACTCAGGTCCACGGCTAAGCTGTGCGCAGCAGATGATCGGAACGGAAAGCTCCTTTGCCATAATCTTAAGAGCACGGGAAATTTCTGCAACCTCTTGAACGCGGTTGTCAATTCTTCTGTCACTTTGCATAAGCTGAAGATAGTCGATGATTACAAGACCGAGGTTATCCACTCTGCGAAGCTTCGCCTTCATTTCCGTTGCGGTGATGCCCGACGTATCGTCGATAAGTATATCGCAAGTGGCAAGACGTGAGCTTGCGTCTGCAATCTTCTCCCAAGAATCGTCTGAGAGCTTACCCGAACGAAGCTCGTAGCTATCAACAAGCGCTTCACTTGAAAGAATACGTGAAACGAGCTGTTCAGCACTCATTTCGAGTGAGAATACGCATACCTTTTTCTTTGTTGCTTGCGCAACATTGGTTGCAATGTTAAGTGTAAACGAGGTTTTACCCATACCGGGACGGGCACCGACGAGAATGAGGTCGGAGTTACCCATACCAACAAGCACGCGGTCAAGTCCCGAAAAGCCCGTTGACGTTCCGTGAGCCGCTTCGGGATTTATAGAAAGCTCGTGAAGATTGTTATATACTGCACCGAGGACGTCGCGAATATGCTTAAAATTCTTTGTGTCCCTGCCTTGTGCTATGGCAAAAATCTTACTTTCTGCAAGCTCAATTATGCCTGCGGCAGATTCCTGCTCGGAAAATGCAGTTTCATTGATTTCTCCGCAAACCTCAATGAGCTGACGGAGTGCGCTTTTTTCTTTGACTATTTTTGCATAGTCCTTTACGTTGAGCGCGGTGGGTACGACCTCTGAAAGAGTTCTTATATAATCCTCTCCGCCACTCTTATCATAAATGCCCTTATGTACGAGCATATCAATGAGCGTAACCACGTCGATTTCGCGGTTGGTCATAAAGAGCTCGGTTGCCGCAAGATAAATCTGCTTATGCTCGGTGATATAAAAATCCTCTGCCTTAACGATGTCCGCGACCTCGTTAATGGAGGCGGGGTCAATAAGTATCGAACCGAGAAGAGATTGCTCTGCTATGAGGGAGAAGGGCAGCTTTCTGTTAAGTTCTTCGTTCATAATTATTCCTCTTTTTATTTGGGAGATACCTGAACGGTTATTGTTCCCATAATTTCTGCGCCATAGAGCTTAACCTCAACCTTATATGTACCAAAGGTCTTGATGCTCTCACTCATAAGCATTTTCTTTTTATCAATACTAATGCCGTGCTCCTTGGCGAGTGCTTCTGCAATATCCTTGCTTGTAACGGTGCCGTAAAGACGTTCTGTACCGCCACCTGCAAGAATATGAACTGTGATTTTACTAAGCTTTGCGGCAATTTCGTTTGCCTCTGCCTTAGCAACCTCTATTTTGTGAAGATTGGATGCTTCTTTGTTTTTAGCTTCGTTAACCGCTTTAGCATCTGCAATTATTGCGAGTTTTTTGGGAAGGAGAAAGTTTCTTGCGTATCCGTCAGAAACTTCAATGATCTGGTCCTTTTTGCCCTGACCTTTAACATCCTGTGTTAACATTACCTTCATTTGAGTGTCCTCCTAACTTTTGATATTCTAAAATGTAAAACTTAAAAAATCTTTAAAAATGTTTAATTTTCTTCAAGATAAGCGTCTATTGCGTCCTTAAGACGATAGAGTACGCTCCTCATATCACTTCCGGAAACTGCCGCTGCGGCAGAGTCGAAGTGACCGCCACCACCCATTTTTTCAAGGATGAGCTGAACGTTTATACTTCCGTTTGAGCGCGCGGAAATGTGAATTCTGTCATTGATTGAAACAAGCGCGAACGATGCTTCAACTCCGCGCACGTTGAGTAGCTTATCCGCTGCCTTTGCAGCTGCAACTCTGTCAAAATCCGGATCGTTACCACTACTTTCTGTAATGGCAATTTTATCAAGGTATATGGTTACGTTACCATTGAATTTTGATTCACTAATGAAATCCTCAAAATCTTGGCGGAAGAACATTCCCGCAATTTCAGAGTTAGCACCTATGCCGCGAAGATACATGGCGGCAGAGAACGTTTTTGTACCCGTGGTTTTTGTGAAGTTCTTTGTGTCAACCATAATACCGGAAAGAAGAAGATTTGCTTCTTCCTTGTAAAGCACGTCATTAGGCAGGCACTGTTCAAGAATACCGGTAATCATCTCTGATGCAGATGATGCGGAGGGGTCAATGAGAGCGAGAAGTGGCTCGTTTTCAAATTCCGCAACCTTTCTGTGATGGTCGATTACAACGAAATCTGCAACGTTATACGCTATATCACTTGATTCAAGAATATTGAAGTTGTTTGCGTCAACTACTATAAGAAGCGTATTTAACTGAATAAGGTCAAGGCCTGCTTCAGCAGAAACGAATGTGTTTTTATAATCCTCAAGCATCAAAAGCTTTTCTGTACAAGCGGTAAAGTTTTTGTGCTGAGTATTCATAACGATTTTGGGTTCAACGCCACACCACATACAAAGACGAGCAATACCAACGCACGCGCCGATTGCGTCGAAGTCGGGATTTGAGTGACCCATAATAAGAACGTTACTTGCGTTTGCAATATATGAAACCAACTGAGTTGCAAATACTCTTGCAAATGAGCCGCTCTTCTTTTGAACGCCCTTGGTTTTTCCACCGAAGAAGATGATGTCATCCTCAGTTTTTACAGCAACCTGGTCACCGCCACGTTGAAGTGCAAATTCGAGAGCGGAGAATGCATTTTTTTCCTTCTCCTCGAAATTTTCGCCAAGGGTGGAAACACCCATTGAGATAGTTACGGGAACCGATGAGTCACCAAGACGAACATTTCTTATTGTTTCAAGAATGTCAAATTTATTATCCAAACATTCCTTGTATTTTTCTTTGGAGAATACCATAATGTATTTGTCGCGATTGTATTCACGAATAAAGCCGTGCATTTCTGCAGCAAATTTGTTAAGGATTTCTTCAATTTCATTTGCCGCCGAACGATAGCTTACACGAACATATTCTGCAATTTCGTTAAGATTATCGAGAACGATGTGCGCCACAACGGGAGTTTCTGCCTCATATTTATCGAGCAAGTGGGCATAATCCGTGTAGTCTGTATATGTGATGAGATAGTAAGAATTTTTGCCAAGCATTTGACGGTGTATCTTTGCCATATACTTTCTTCCAAGAATTACAACCGGGAGCGAGCCACGATCAAATTCGTTGCCGTCATTCTCATCTTCGTTCGCATCCTCTTTTTCGTCAAGAGTTGCAATAAGCTGGTCGACCTTGACGTCACAAAGGTCATTTAAATTTTTCTGCAAAAGACTTTCGTGTATGCCAAACATCTCGTGAGCGCCCTTTGAGCACCAAGCAATAATTCCGCTTGGAAGGGTGAGAATGCAAGGTATATCAACGTCTCTCATAAGACCGGTCATTGCTTTTTCCATTTGAAGCGTTTTATTTTCAAATTCGATTTCTGCATCTCTCTTTTTCTTATAAACGAAGAAAACTATAAATACGCAGAGCGCAAGAAATCCGAAAATTGCCAAGCCGAGCCATTTGGGATATTCTTCAACCAAGAGATCTATCAATCCGTAAAGACCCAAAAAGGCAACGGAAAACAAAAGGCAATACCATATAATATAATTTGAGCCTGAAAATACTTTTTGTTTATTTTTTTTACTCATTGGATTTTATCTCCTTTGATTTTTTATAAGACTATATGAGAACGCATAATTAGGCATCTTAATAATCTTCCTAACATTATATCACGAAAAAGTCAATTTGTAAACATAATTTTGAAATATTTATATATAATTGAATGAAAAAGAAAAGAAAAAAGCAAAAAAGTGCAAAAAAATATCAAAAAACTATTGCAAAAGAAATAAAGATGTGTTATAATGAGGCATACTAAGCTGAGAGTGGGTCCCAAAACGACCCACTCTTAATTCTTGAAAAGGCAGATTTTTGTATGATTAAGAAAAATATCGTTGGCACGGTGACCGAGCTTATCTCCCCCGTGGCAGAAGAAATGGGTATTATCCTTTGGGATGTTGAATTCGTTAAAGAGGGAGCAAAAAAGATCCTTCGTATAACGATTGACTCTGAGGAGGGTATTGATATTAATCTCTGTGAAAAATTCCACAGAACCATTGACCCTATGCTTGACGAGGCGGACCCCATTGACGAGTCCTATTATCTTGAGGTTACGTCCCCCGGCATTGAGAGAGAAATTAAAACCGATGCTCACATTTCTATGTGTGAGGGCGAAAAGGTTGAGGTTAAGCTCTACGCTCCCAAAAACGGCTCAAAAGCGTTTACGGGTACTCTTGTTGGACTTAATGACGAAAACAAGGTAATTATCATCATCAATGGTGAAAACGTTGAGTTTGAAAAAAATGAAATTGCAAAGATGCACACTGTGTTTGATTTTTAATAAGGAGAAAGAAAAATGAACAAGGAATTATTCGCAGCCCTTGATATGCTTGAAAAGGAAAAGGGCATTCCCAAGGCGTATATGTTTGAAAAGATTGAGGCGGCTCTTGTTTCTGCATTCAAAAAGGAATACGGCACGAATGCAAACGTTCGCATCGTTATCGACGAAAAAAAGGAAGACATTAAGGTTTACTATCAGAAGGAAGTTGTTGAGGTGGTTGAAAATCCCGAAACACAGATTTCTCTTGAGGAAGCAAAGAAGATTGCAAAGAAATATACTCTTGGCTCATTTGTTGAAAGAGAGGTTAAGCCCAAGAATTTCAGACGTCTTTCAGCGGGCGCTGCTAAATCCGTAATTATTCAGGGTATTCGTGAGGGCGAAAGACGCGCAATTCAGGAGGCCTATGAAAATCAGAAGGATGAGATTATTACAGCTCTTGTTAGCAAGATAAACCCCGAAACAGGCAACGTTCTTCTTGAAACAACAAACGGCTTTGCTACACTTCTTAAGAGCGAGCAGATTCCTGGTGAGGTTCTTACCGTTGGTGATAGAATTAAGGTTTACGTTCTTCAGGTTAACAAGGAGGGCAGAGGTCCCATCGTTACTCTCTCTCGTACACACGCAGGTCTTCTTCGCAGAATGTTCGAGCTTGAAATTCCCGAGGTCGCAGACGGTGTGGTTATAATCAAGGGTGTTAGCCGTGAGGCAGGCTCCCGTGCAAAAATTGCGGTTTATTCAAGAGATCCTGAGGTTGATCCCGTTGGCGCTTGTATCGGTAACCACGGTATGAGAATTAACTCCATCGTAAGCGAGCTTGCAGGTGAAAAGATTGATATTATCAGATATAGCGAGGATCCCGCGGAATACGTAAGAGAGGCACTTGCTCCTGCTCCCATTGCTTCAGTTGAGATGGTTGGTGAGAGAATGTGCAAGGTTGTTTCAGAGCCCGAATATCTTTCTCTTGCCATTGGTAAGGAAGGTCAAAACGTTCGTCTTGCAGCAAGACTTACGGGTATCAAGATTGATATCAAAGCAGAATAATACTTATGGAACAAAAAAAGAAAATACCGCTTCGTCAATGCGTTGGATGTGCTGAAAGAAAGCCGAAGTCGGAGCTTTTGAGAGTTGTTAGAACTCCTGAGGGCGAGATAGTGCTTGACAAAACGGGTAGAAAAAACGGCAGAGGAGTATATATTTGCTCCAATGTGAAATGCTTTAATAAAGCAAGAAAAAGCGGCAAGCTCGCATCTCATCTTGAATGTGCTATTCCCGACGAGGTGTTTGATGCGCTTGCGGCAGAAATCGAGCAGAACAAATAATGGATAACAGATTTTGGGGCTCGCTCGGGCTGTCTTCAAAGGCGGGAAAACTGATTTACGGTGTTCCCATGATAATTGAAGCAATGCAAAAGGGAAAGCGCGTGTATCTCGTTATAGAGGCGGGGGACACGTCGGATAATACACACAAAAAAATCACCGATAAATGCTCTTTTTACGGTGTTGAAAAAATAAGAATTGAAGCCGATGGGGCACAGCTCGCTTCAAGAATCGGCAAAAGCTCCTCGCTTGCAGCCGTGGCTATCACGGACGAGAGCTTTTATAAAATGGTGAGCAAAAATCTTGTAGATAATCAGTAAACATATTTGAACGGTTAAATTTCAAAAAACGGAATTTTTGGAGGTACTAATGGCAGCAAATCCACAATTTAAAGTAAATCAATTAGCAAAGGATTTGGGAATTAAAAGTAAGGATATTATCGACGCTTTGGCTGAAAAGGGTGTTGCGGTAAAAACGCAGGGCGCTCTTGAGGGCAGAGATTTTGATATTCTTATGGACACTCTCACAAAACAAAATCAAATAAAGGATATTGACTCCTATATCTTTGGAGATACCTATATTCCCTCAAAGCTTCAGGAAGCTAAGGAGGCAGAAGCTAAGGCAAAAGCGAAAGCAGAAGCTGAAGCAAAAGCTAAAGCGAAAGCTGAAGCAGAGGCAAAAGCAAAAGCTAAAGTTGAAGCAGAAGCTAAGGTGAAGGCAGAAGCTAAGGCAAAGGCCGAGGTAGCTAAGGAGAAGTCTGCTCCTGTGACAGAACAAAAGCCCCAAAACCAACCAAAAACCGAAAATAAGACGACACAACAGGCAAAATCTGATAACCGTTCGCAGAATGCTCCTGCAAAAAATCAAGAAAGACCTCAAAATCAGCAAAGACC
>JAGBYG010000086.1 GCA_017628875.1 Clostridia bacterium | reverse complement strand
CTGGGGAGTGTAACCCTTTCCATCAATGTTTACCTTATAATCGCTACCCATATGGCGTTTAATACTCATAACTGTCTTGTCGGGGTTGGTAATTGCCTGACGCTTTGCAACCTGACCGATAATTCTTTCGCCTGTTTTTGTAAATGCTACAACGGAAGGTGTGGTTCTTGCTCCCTCGGGATTGGGGATAACAACGGGCTCGCCACCCTCAAAAACTGCCACACAAGAGTTCGTTGTACCTAAGTCAATACCAATAATTTTTCCCATAATAATTTTTCCTCCAATATATTAAATGATTTTGTTTAACTTTTTAGATTAGTTTTTATCACTACAAAGGAACTCCCTCAGTCAGCATAGCTGACAGCTCCCTCTGCGGAAGGAGCCTACTTAAGATGCACCTTTGTCAGTAGCCGTTTACATAACGATAAAATAAATAAAATTTAGGGTTACCCAAAGTGTTTATTTTACAGAGCCCTCTTCCGCAGAAGAGGGTGGCACGGCATAGCCGTGACGGGTGTAGTTCCCCTTGTTTGCTTAAACTAACTTTAATTCGCAACCTTAACCATTGCGTATCTTATGACCTTATCACCGCAAATATAACCCTTTTGAAGAACTTCAACTACTTCGTTTTCACCATAGCTTTCGTCCTCAACGTGCATAACCGCATAGTGAACGTTTGGGTCAAAGGTTTTTCCAAGAGCTTCAATTTCTTTAACGTCCATTTTTGCAAAATTCTCGTTAAAGCTCTTTAAAATGAGGTTCATTCCCTCAAGAATTTTGTCCGCTTCAGTAAAGGCAGTCGCTCTCTCCATATTGTCAAGAATGGGGAGAATATTTTTAAGAGTATCACTCTTTGCATCGGAATAAATAGCTTCTCTTTCCTTTGCGCTTCTGCGACGGAAGTTGTCATATTCGGCATAGAGTCTTAAGTACTTATCATTAAGCTCTGCGATTTCTTTTTCCTTCGCTTCAAGCTCCTCTTTGAGCTTCTCTATTTCCGCATCAGTTTTTTTATTTTTCTTTTTTTCTTTTTTGTTTTCTTCAGCAGCAACGGTTTCTTCAACTGTTTCGGTATTTTTAATCTCTTCCTGCATCCGTATCTCCTCCATTATCCGTTAATAATCGTTTATCCTCAATAAGATTTACAATATTGTCCACAAGCTCATTAAGAGTTGCCAAAACTCGCGCATAATCCATTCTGCGAGGTCCAACAACGCCAATAACACCAATGGTTCTTCCATCCTTTTTAATCTGCTTGAATACAATCGCCGAATCCCTCATCACGTTCACACTGTTTTCAGAGCCGATAAGAACGTTAATATCGCTCTCTCCACCACCTGCAACAAGGTTAAGAATTTGGTCCTTCTCTTCAAATGTATTAATAATCTCACCAAATTTATTCACATCGGAATATTCGGGATATTGCAAAAGATGATTAAGACCGCTAAAGTGAAGCTCGCCACCGTCGATTTCACTCATAGTTTCATAAATTGCCTTTATCGTTGTATTCACAAGAACGGAATTGTCATCCATCGTTCTTTCAAGCTGCATAACCGACGTTAGAGTTATCTCGTCAGCACAAAGGCCTGTAAGATAAGTATTAAGAGCCGCGCTAAGTCGAGTGAGTGAATATTCGTCAATCTCAACCTGAAGCTTAACCTTTTTTGTCTTTATTGCCCCCGTTGAAAGTATCATAACCACCGCAAACTGATGCGCGTCAATTCCGACAAGCTCGTATTTTAACACCTTAACAAAGGATTGCTTCGGCTTGACTGCAATTCCCGTGTAATTAGTAATATTAGAAGCAACCTTTGAGGCAACCTCAAGAATCTTGTCAAGCTCACCCATCTTGATTTTGAGCAAGGAGTTGATTTGATCTATTTCCTTACTGGTCATCGCATAATGCTGAAGCAAGGAATCAACGTAAAATCTGTAGCCAAGCTCACTTGGTACTCTGCCTGCAGATGTGTGGGGCTGTTCGAGATAGCCCATTTCCTCAAGCTCTGCCATTTCATTTCTGATAGTAGCCGAGCTGCACGAGAGCAAATTGCTTTGAACGAGGAATTTTGACCCAACGGGCTCGCCCGCGGCAATGTGCGCTTCAACTACCGCTTTGAGTATTTGTTTTTTTCTTTCACTAAGATTTTTGTCGAATTCGCTCATTTTAGTTCCTCCTTATTCGATTTTTAGCACTCTTTAGAGTTGAGTGCTAATTTCTGCTATTAATTTACCACCTTTTCACTCGTTTGTCAATAGTTTTTGGAAATTTTTTTCTCAATTATTATTGATTTTTAGCACTCGCTCCTCTCAAAATGTAATTTTTCACACATTTTCATCATTTATTCATCAAAATTATTATTTCATATATTATTTTTATCAATCTTGACAAACAAAACTTTTTGTGCTATCATATCTATGTATGCTGATAATCTATTTTTATATACGAAAAATCTATAAGGAGGTATCGTATGTTTGACGAATTATTTGGAGAAAAATTATGGGGAACGTTTGGCACGGCTCACGCAATTGCAGGCATAATTGCGGTTTTATCCATAGTTGTTCTTTATTTTGCCATAAGAAAAAAGACAAGAAGTCAACAAATCGTCACTCTGTTTTTCTTATCCCTTTTGGGTCTTATTTCCCTTGCTTTTAATCTTTTCACAGCAGATGTCCCCTACGAAGCACTCCCGCTAAACTGGTGGGCAATAAATGCTATTTTGCTTCCCTTTGCAATCCTCTTAAGATGGAAGCGCTTGTGTAACCTCTTACTTTTGTGGTCTGCTTCATCTCTTATAAGAATAGCTTTTTTGGATATATCAGGTGTCGAATGGTTTACAGCTTTTAATATTCTCGCATTTATCACAGATGTAATCGGCGCAGGATTCGTTATCCTTCTTTTTGAGCTTAACCTCGTCAAGCGCGACCAAAAGCTCCTTAAGTCCACTCTTTTCATTTCCTCGGTTGTGTATTTCTGTGTTTGTATCACAAATATTATCCTCGAAACAAACTATATGCTCTCTGTGCAGCCCGTAAATAACGCGCTCCTTGCGTTCCTTTACTCCATGTTCAGCGTTGAGCATTGGTATATGCTGCTTGCAATTCCATTTGCGGCACTCTATATGTTTTTCTGGTATCTCCCCGAGTATCTTGATGAAAGAAAGAAAAATAAAAATCTCAAGCGCAAGCTTAAAGACCTTGATGAATACTTCGAGGAATACGAAGAAGAATACATCGAAGAAATTATTGAAGAAAAATATGATTAATATGAAAAATACGGAGCAAAATGCTCCGTATTTTTGTTTTATTTAACTTGAATTTTTAATGCAACTATTTGTGGCGGATAACTCATCATCACCTGTCCGCCATAGGTGATTTCAACCGTATCGCCAACCTTGAGAAACGCCTTAATCGTGCGATTTCCGTTTTTGTCAAGATAAATTGTGTCTGAGCCAACGTTCACCCAGTAAATACCTGATGCTCCGTATTCACCTTCGATTACTTCAACCTCGATTTTATCATCTATATTCTTGATAACCGCGGTCATTTTTACACCTTCCATATTTTCATTTCCTCCCTCAACCGAGCAAGCAAAAAGTAAACAAGTGAGCAAAACAAATGCCGCTACTACAATATATTTTTTCATAAATTAACTCCCCAAAAATATTGTCTTCAATTAATTATCGAACTATTCTACCACATATTTTGATATTTGTCAATTTATGTTGAAAAAAATAAATGTAAATAAATTGTGATTTATCGGGGAGTAAAAAATTAGTTTTGAGTAAATGAGGAACTCCCTCACCCGCTCACGCGGGAGCTCCCTCTGTGGAAGGAGCCTTCTCTAAGGCAATCTTTCGTATGTAGCCATATAGTTCAAATTATTAGACATTACAAGGCATTATAAAATTTTATCATACTTCACGGTTACACGCGATGGAATATCTTACAGAGCCTCCTTCCGCAGAGG
>JAGBYG010000085.1 GCA_017628875.1 Clostridia bacterium | reverse complement strand
TTACTTTGTGAGTGCGTAGCCATAAGCAGATATAAAAACTCTATGTGCAGTGTAGCAAGGCGCGGTTTTTATCGCACTCGTGCGATGAAAACATTTGTGACGAGCGCGAAGAAGTGAGTCACGCGAGTTGCGCGGAGTCTGTGGACTTAGCACAAATAATAGGGCTGTTGGGCAAAGCGCTACAAAAGCTTTTTGCTTCTTTTTCTCGAAAAAGAAGATAATCTTTTTCTTTGTAACTATTCGACAAATCAAAATTTTAAAATTCCAACTACATTATACCATCTTTTTAAAGTTTTTCAATTATTTTCGAAAATTTTATTACAAAACTCGCGAGTAAATTGCTCTTTTGCGTGGAAATTCATAGCAGAGCCATAAATTTCTTCCAAAAGGAAGTGTGATTTTTTAATTTTTTCAAATTCTGCAAGTGCGAGTTCAAACACGGAATCGCGAACACGAGCGAGAGCGCGATATTCCTGTCTGATTTTTGTAATTTCGTCATTGTCAACAAAACGTTTCATATTTATCAAGCGAGAGCCCTCATCCATTTTATTTCCTATTTCAAAGGTTAAACCGTTTGCAGTAGCACAAAGTGCATCAATGCGCGTTTTTATTATAGGATTGCTTGAAATTTTGAGGTTGATATTTTTTTCTTTAAGATTTTTATATATTTCCCACATCAAAAAATGCGCGCTTTCAAAATAATCATTTATCTCATAATATATCTTTGCATTTTCAAAATAAGTATCAAATGAGGATAATCCCCTCATACCTATAGCACGAGTGAGCAAATGCTCCTCGTAGCCCTCCCCGTTTTCAAGTCCTTCGGAAAATCTTTTTACGTATTTTTTAATCTTGTCATGCTTTACACACGGAAAAACTATATCTTTAATATTATCGCTTAATTTGTGATAAGCACTTAAATTGCGATAAACCCTTTCAAATCCCCTCTGCTTTTCATTAGAGACGCGCTCGATAATTTTTCTGCTTGACGTGAGTAGCTTTTCATCCAAAAAATCTGCAAGATTAACAAAGCTCTCTACGGCTCCAATATACTTCGGCTCATAAACGTGTGGCGAGGTTCCGTCAAGCACGGCGATTTTTTGCTCGTTTATAATAATTCCGTCAAGACTGTCAGCATCAGACGAGCAGTAAATATAGCTCACACTAAAACCGTGAAGCTCGGCAACTTTGGCAATCTCCTTCATAAAAAACGCCTTCCCCGTGCCCGAGCCGCCCTTAATAACGTAGATTTTATATAGCTTTTCGGGGTTAAAAATCTCACCGTAATACGAGCAAAAGCCCTCACTTGAATTAGATGCCGCAAAATATTTTTCTTTCATATTTTCCTCCATAAATTTATTACAATATAAATCTATGAAAAAATCCGATGATTAGTTCAAAAATCATCGGATTTTTATTAATTTTCTCTCAGTTTTGCTATTTTTTCGGCATTGGGAGTAACGTATGCCGTCCAGTTTGTGTGATAGATAACAAGTCCGGGGTTAGCGCCCTGTATTTTCTTTACATTTTTTGCAAAGGTATAGTCAACGGGCACGTTCACACCGCCCTGCACACTTGAATAATATGCCGCAATTTCTGCCGCCTCAGTAAAGTTGATACTGTCGGGCTCCTCACCGTTGCAAAGCATAACCACGTGGCTTCCCGCCTTATTTTTGACGTGGAACCAATAGTCGCTTTTGTGTGCGAGATTGAAGGTAATATTCTCGTTTTGAATATTGTTCTTTCCGCACAAAACAGTATATCCATCAGTAGTCTTAAATTTCATAAAAGCGGTGCTCTTTCTCTTTTGAGGACGGTAATTCTTCATCTTTGAAGCATATCCCGAGGTGTAAAGCTCATCTCTTATCTCAACAAGGTCACTCGCATTTTCCGCGTGAGCCAAGGCATCGAAAACCGAATAAATATAGTCAAGCTCGCGCTGTGCCTTTTCAAGCTGAACAGCTAACTCGCGCTCGGCATTCTTGCACTTGTTGTATTTTTTATACATTCTTTGCGCGTTTGATGAGGGCGAAAGACGGGTGTCAAGCTCGATTGTCACCTTATCAAAAGTGCCATCTTCTTCATTGTACGCTTCATAATCAATAAGCTCCACGCGCTTCATTCCGCGCTCTATCATATATATATTGGCAATTATAAGGTCGCCCTGCTTTTTATATTTTTCACCCTGCTTGCATTCCTCAAGCTCACTTCTCTGCTTGTCCATCTTTTTAAGAAGTCGCGTTTCTGAGTTGGTGAGAATTTTCAAAATATCAGTTGCCTTTTGCTTTACTCTTACCTCTCTGTCACGGCTCTCAAAATAAGAGTCTATCATCTTTGAAGGACTGTCATAATCTTTAATTTCAAGTCCCGTGTAATGAGTTAAACGGCAAAAAGCGTATTCAACTGCCTTCTCACCCTCAAAAACGGTAGTTGGATGATATTCGTTATTTTTAATGTGATCAATAATCTCACAAAATGCACCGTAAAGCTTTTCGCAAGAGCAATTTCGCAAGGTCGCATCGCTATCTCCACACGCGCGATATGAAATTTCTCTTGCTACAGCATTTGAAATGCCAAGAAAATTGGATATGATGAATTTGTCGGCTCTGTGGTCTGCAAGAGCATCATCATACAGGGCAAAAAATTGCTCTCTCGTGCATTGTGTGGGATCGTTTTTATCCTGCTTGGGTGGTAACTCATAAATCATTCCCGGCAAAACCTGACGGAGCGAGCTTGTGGTGAAATCCACCGTTTTAAGTGCAGAAACTATGCGCTTTTCGGCATCAAGAAAAATAAGATTTGAATATTTACCCATAAGCTCGGCAACAAGATAGCACTTTGTGTCAAATCCCATCTCGTCGCGAGTGTCAAAAGAGAGCATGACGGCTCTTTCAAATCCAAGCTGCTCAATCTCTGAAAGCTTTGCACCCTGCAAATGCTTACGAAGAAGTACGCAGAACATAGGCGGATTTTGGGGATTTTCTTTAGGAATTTCGGTAAATCCAATTCGCGGATTGTTTGAACCCGCGTTTATTAACAATCTTTTGCCACCCTCAAGTGACCTTATCTGAATATGTATCTCGTCCCTGTCGGGCTGATAAACCTTTTCAACTCTCGCCCCGCGTGAAAGCGAAAGTATCTCGTGTGTCATACAAGCAAGCATTCCTGCATCAAAAGCCATTTTTATTCCCCCTTTCAACAAATATACGTTATTATAGCATAAAACAAAATAAAATTCAATAACAAAAGCCCCATTTATTTAAAAATGGAGCTTAAAATCTTCGTATTAAAAAGTTACAAAAATAAGATTTGTCGCTTTTGAAAAAGCTCCGCAAAACTATTAATCAGCTTCGCGGCAAAACTTCGCGCAAATCGTGATGTTTGATTTCAATCAAACATCACATAACGATTTTCTCGGTGTAGAACAGGGACCTCGAAAATCTATGATTTGCTACTGCAAAGCATAGATCTTTTGCTATCGAAAGTCGAACGTACAGTCAAAGTAAATTTTAGAAAAACAAATCTTTGATTTGGTTTTCGTAGTACGAATAATAAAATGTCCGTTGAAAATTCATTTTCATAAGGATATTTTGTTATTTGTACCGATAAAACACTTGTGTTTTATCGAAAATTTACGTAGAGTTAGCACAAACCAAGCGATTGTTTTGCCGCGCTTTTTCACTTTTCGATTTTGCTTTAGCAAATGACTGCTGTGAGGCAGTCAAGAAAAGAGGCGTGCGCCATAGCGGCTTGAGCGGTCTTAACTTAACTAACTCCCCGATAAATCAAATTTGAAATTAGTTTATATATCCAATCAATGCATACAACATTTGTGCAGTTTGTGAGCGAGTGAGTGGTGAGCTTGCGGCTATCACTCCGTTTTCACTCTGCAAAATGCCAAGGTCATTAAGAATATATATAGCATCGTGCGCCCACGCAGGAATTTCATTTTTGTCCGAAAACGTTGGTTTCACGGTTGGCACGCTTCCCTTCACAAGTCGGCTAACGATGAGTGCGGCTTCTGCTCTGGTAATTTCCCTATTTGGCTCAAAAAGATATTCACCGTTTGAATTAACAGAGCCGTCTATAAGCCCCATCTCACGCGCACATCTGACATATCCTTTCATACTTGACGGAATTTCTCCGTCATCATCAAAACCTGTATCAAAAACGTTTTCAACCTCATTTTTACCAATAGCATTCATAAGCATAGCCACAAAATCCACTCTGCTAACCGCCTTATCGGGCATAAAATAGGTTTCGCTTCCGATTTTTGTGCCGCTCATAACACCCATTTCGGTCATCGTAAGCACCGCGGTGTGATCCCTGTGATCCTGCATATCGCAAAAATTGACGTCAGTTTGACGTTTTTTGACCTCAAGATTGACCTTTTGCGACTTTGAATAATTGCCATATTCGTCTATCGCAACGTATTGAAAGCTGTCCTCTCCAAAATATGCGCCCGTGGGTGTATAGGAATATTCCCCGCTTTCACCATCAAAATCAAGCACTCCGTTTTTTGCGTAAGTAACCACTTCATATCTTATCTTGTCACCGTCGGAGTCATAAGCACCAACCTTGCCATAAACCTTAATGCTTTGATAGGTGCTAACCTCAAAGGTTCGCTCGTCTTCCATTGAAAGCGTGGGTGCGGAATTTTCACGCGCAAGAAAATACAAATTACAAGTCATTTCGTATTCTCCGCCATTAACCTTGAACTTAAATGACGTCTGCTTAACACCCTCATTGCCCGGTCTGTAATTGAGCAAATCAAGATTTTGACGCGATATTGTTTGCCCCACATTCACCGCAACGTCGGCAACACAAAGGCATCCGTCGGTAAGAGGTGGCAAGCTCGTCACAGTGATTGAAGTTATCTCCGATAAATTCATACTTCTCTCAAAATCCTTTGCAGAAAAAACAATCTTGTTGTTTAGCATAGCACTTTTTGCCATCTGCTGACTGTTTGCAATAATGCTCATTCCATTCGATAAATCAAGCGTGGCAATACTTTTTTGCTCCTTCACTATACCAATTACTGCAAAAATCAGCGCCATCGCCATAACCGAAAAAGTTATTATTCTTTTCATATGTTTCCCTCTCAAAAATTTAACTCATTAAAGTATATCATCGCCAAATAAAATTTATGCAAATCACCACTAAAATATTGTAATTACGCAAGTTTTGGTGTATAATAAAAACGGATATATAAATTGGGATTTGTCGGGGAGAAGTTACAAAGTAAAGAATTGGT
>JAGBYG010000084.1 GCA_017628875.1 Clostridia bacterium | reverse complement strand
CCTTTTGATTTTAACAAAATTATTAACTTTCGTTGTTCATTTAGTTTTTGTCTTATTTTGAGATTTATTCATATTTTTTGCTAAAATTATGAACAAAAAAGCACCAAGCGATGAGCTTAGTACTTTTTGAATTCTTTATCATTGATTATCTTCTTGAGTAGAAATAACGTATCTCTTTATAATTACATTCAAAATAAACATAAGTTGACATCTGGATTTGGTATCAATCTCGGCAAGCGGTGGCACTGTATTAACTATATTAAAATTATAGTCGCCTATATTTGACAATGTAGAAGTTTTAGATGCAGTAAACGTAACAACCTTGGCATTCTTGGATTTGGCTATTTGAGCCACTCTGAGCACTTGCTCCGTTTCGCCACTCATAGATGCTAAAAACACAATATCTTTTGGTCCAAAGTTCCTAGCTTGCGCATATGCAATATGTGTATCATCATATCTCGTTGCGTATTTTGAAAGCGACAAAAGATGCCTTGCGGCGTAATCAAATACTATGTCGGTAAGTCCTTTTGCAAAAAAGTGAATATGATAATCCTGCTTCATAAGGTCAACAACCTCATCAACCATAGATTGATCAATTTCTCTTACGGTTTTAACAATATCGCTCAGCTCTTCTTCTAACATATCAACAAAGGGAGGCATCGGTTCTTTCTTTTTCTCATCCTGCTTTTTTAAGAGCTGCTTAAGGAAGTATTTCAGATCACTAAACCCTTCGAAATCAAGCTTTTTGCAAAGTCGGCTTATTGTTGCGGTAGAAACAAATACAGCCTTCGCCAAATCCTGTATAGACATATCAATAACTTCTTTTTTATGGCAGTTGATATACTTAAAAGATTCAAGTTCCGAGGAAGATAAGCTATTTATTACCTTAATAGAAAATTCCTGAAACATATATACACCTCCTAAAAATCATTTATAGCCTATTATAGCATAATTTATTTTCAAAATCAAGCATTACTATTCAATTACATGACAAAATTAGACAAAGTTATGGTATTTATGCAAAGCCAATTAAAGCAAACAATTCGCAAATTGTAATTTATTACATTTTTAAATATTTTTCTTGACATATCAATTACCATATATTAAAATATTGTATATATAGTATAAAGTATTAGAGGTTGGTAGCTTATGAATGTATTGGTTGCAGGAGATTCCTTTAAGGGCAGTTTAACTTCAAAAGAATTTACATATATAACTGCCTCGGTATTACAAGAAAACGGAATAAATGCCAAAGCTCTTCCTTTATCTGACGGAGGCGAGGGCGCATTAGAAGTATTAACCGATATTTTAGGTGGCGAAATTATCGAAATACCGGTTTTGAATGGCATTCTTCGAGAAACGTCAGCTAAAATCGGAAAATCAGGAAATACATATATTATTGAAAGCGCACAAGCAGTAGGGTTACCTGAATTGGGTGATAACAAGGATATATTGGCCTCATCTTCATACGGAGTCGGTCAAATGATATCGTATGCTCTTGATCACCTTGCAAATAAAATTTATCTGACCATTGGCGGAACTTCCTGCAATGACGGTGGTGCAGGTATGCTCTGTGCATTAAACGTTAAATTTTATAATGAAAATAATAATGAATTTATCCCCCAAGCAAAAAACCTGAGCGATACATCTAAAATTGATTTTAGCAGTATTCATTCTCAACTGAAAAATTGTGAAATTATTGTTCTTTCGGATGTAACCAATCCCCTTTTAGGCAAAAATGGTGCAACGTATGTTTATGGACCTCAAAAGGGCGGCGATGAAATAACTATTCCCGTTATAGAAGATAACATAAAACATTTTGCAAATATTATTTCAAACGTAACAGGTCAAGACCATAGAAATAACCTCGGTGCAGGTGCCGGCGGTGGAATTGGGTTTTCAGCTATGTACTTAAATAACGTAAAATTTCTAAACGGTGCAGATGAAATTTTAAAGCTTGCTGATTTTGATAAATATCTTGAGTGGGCAGACTTGGTTATTACGGGCGAGGGAAAATTTGATAATCAAAGCTTTATGGGCAAAATTTGCGGCAGAATAATTACTGCCTCGAAAGATAAAAAAGTAGGCATTATCTGCGGAATATCATCACTTACCGATGATGCTTCAAAATATAACTTAACGTTTATAAATGAAATAGGCAGAGGTAAGACGGATCCTATCGGGCAGGCAAAAAAACACCTTACAGATGAGGTCCAATCATTAGCAAAAAGAATTTATGAAATGAGGATTATAAAATGAAAATTTTATTTTTAGGTGATTCAATCACGGATATGAGTAGAAACCGAGAAACCGAGTTTTTTTATAACAGCTACGGTTTTGCATATCCATTATTTGTAGAGGGCGAGCTTTCCACCAAACACCCCAAGCAATTTGAAATTTTAAATAAAGGAATTAGTGGAAACAGAGTTGTTGACCTTTATTCAAGAGTTAAAATAGACTGTTGGAACCACAATCCCGATGTCATTAGCATTTTTATTGGCGTAAATGACGTTTGGCACGGTCTTTTTGATGGGATCGGTAATGGTGTGGACATTGAGCGATTTGAAAAGGTATATAGAATGCTTATAGACGACACGCGCAAGGTTTTACCAAACACCAAATTTATTTTAGTTGCTCCCTTCTTTCTTGAGGGCAGCGCGACAAATGAAAGAATGGACGAGTTTGTCAATATATATAAATATGCTGATGTAGTACGCAAAATCGCAAATGATTATGAGTTTCCGGTTGTCGATTTGCAAGCGAAATTCACATCTCTTGCAAACAAGAACGGTGCTTCATACTATCTTTATGACGGTGTTCATCCAACGATTGCCGCGTCAAAAATCATTGCTGATGAATGGCTTGATGTGTTTAATTCAAGTTTGATATAAATCTAAATAAACAGGAAAAACGGGCTATTTGCTTTTGCGAACAGCCCGTTTTTAACTTATTCAATTATGGAAATATCTTTGTCTATTTGAGAAGTTCCGCTTATATAATCAGCAATAGAGTTTTTACTTTCGCCTATTAGTGCTATAACTCCTGAAACGCAAAGCACTAACGGAATGCCCGTCATTGTGTAGAGCAAATACGAAATCAAAATTTCGCACAAATAAAGTCCCACCAATGTTCTGAACAATAGCCTTGAATAAGTCATTTCAAAGCCATTTTTATCGACTATAGCTATGTGCATCAGCCACTTACCAAGTGTTTGCCCATTTTTGTGTATCAAAGGAAACAACAAATAGTTTGGAACTATCGCCAATAGTAAAAGGAATGACATAGAAACCAATGACACCGTATTCATTTTTTGTGCATTTTCCGTTGCGGAAGTATCCTGCTCAAACAATTGCTTTGCGCTTTCGTATTCTTGTTTAGTTATCGTGTTTTCTCCCTTATCAACCGTATATTCAACAAAAAACTTTTCCCCCGATTCGTTCACATCATATCGTCCAAGATTATATTTAACCAAGTTTTCTTGATGAGTTAATACTAAATCATTATAATGAAAAGTATTGTTTATAAGCGGCATACAAATTAACTGAAAAAACGTAAAAAACGAAAAACATACAATTATATCAACAACTATAGCAATCAATCTTTTATATGCTTTGGGCGGATACATTGCTTCATAATCATTCATACTTTATAACTCCAAATAGATTAATCTTCCGTTTCTAAAATCTCATATATAACAGGAGCGTTTGCATTCTTCAAATCAACGCCCAACATATATGCCATGGTTGAACCAAACGAGGTATTGTAATACTGACCGTCAAACTCGCCCAAATTCTTGATACCTGCACCCCAAATTGCGCCATAAATATTGGTTGCGTGGTCAGAAATTGTATCGTGCTGACCTCTTACAGCATAGTTATTATTTTGATTATCTCTGCCGTGGAAATGATATCTTTCCGCAGGAATAACAAGCAAATCAACGTTTGCACCCATCCAAAATCCTAATTTAGCAAGTTCAGTTCTAGTCAAAACGTCGGCAATGTAATATTCCTCTAAAAGCTGTTTCTTGATTTCTTGAAGCTGTGCTTCTGTGTGTGATTCCTTAAAAGTAAGCGGCATTTGCAAACCGGAACCGCAACCGATAACGGTAGTAGTGCTCTTGGGAGATTTATTTTGAGCAACATATTCAAAAATATAGCTACTATTGATTTCTGCAAGCTTTTCCTTTAATTCGGGCCATTTTGTTTTAGTATATTTGTTTGATAAAACATCCAACCATGAATCCGTTTCAGCGCCAAATCCCTGCATACCGTGGTCGGTAGTAAGGAAAAATGTGGTTTTATCGTAAATACCAGCGTCTTTACAAGCCTGAATCAATTCTGCAAGCTTTGCATCAATCTGTGCAAGTCTTGCAACAACGTTATCAACACGTTGCGACTCGCTTTTTGCAACAGAAAACGTATCATAAGCACTTTCGTTATGTCCCAAAGCATCAAGGTCATCACAATAAATAGATATAAATCTTGGAATTTCGTCTATATCTGTCAAAATAGTGCCATTAGTAATCTGCTCTTGTTTTATCAACTTAATAGCTTGATCAAATCGTGCCATTGCATTGGAAACAACTCCGCTCGGAGTTTTAATATATTGAGCATTCTTATTAGTAAGAGTAAACACGGACTCAGCAGGAAAATGCATAATTGTTGCCGCTTTCACACCATTTCTTATAACAGAATCATAAATAGTGTCTGCATTGTTTTCTCTTGCTTGTTGAATAACCAAATTGAGCGTCTTGTCGTAATATCTATAAACATTTCCCGTTTTGCTGCTGCTTGCACCGGAAATAATCATTGCCTGGCAAGGGTTGGTTATAGAAGGAGATAGTGTCTTAAGGTTAGTGAATACTACTCCCTCTCCCAAAATTGACTGCAATG